>JABMPV010000345.1 GCA_013202595.1 bacterium | reverse complement strand
TGTTCCGGCCCTGGTCGAGGTGATCCTTGCCGTGACTCGCCTGGTCACCGATTTCCCGCGGATCGTCGAACTCGATCTCAACCCGGTTCGCGCCATGGCCGCCGGTGGGGGAGCGTTCGCCCTCGATGCCAGGATGACGCTCGCACGGGACTGATCGGCCAAGAGCGGGTCTAGTCGTCCGCGGCCGGCCACACCCGCCATTCGAACAGGACCAGCGGACGAACCACATCCGCAAGGAGCGCTGCCCCCGCGCTCGTGTAGTGGATGCCGTCACCCGCCCTCGCATCGATCGGTGTGGACTCTGCACCAGGTACGTATCGGGAATAGCCGCCTGCCTCATCCGCGAATACCTCATAGGCGTCGACATAGATGACCCCGGGGCGCATCTCTGCTTCGGAGACGAACACGGAGTTGATTGTCCGGATCCGATCGGAGAAGAACTCGCCTCCCATGACCGGAGCGCCCACCCAAAACACCCGATCGGCGCCCCTCAGCAACTGGTCCATGACGCCTCCTACGAGAGTGGCGTAGTGGGCGCTCCAAGCATCATCACCAACGTCCGCCCATCCGTCTGGCGTCGACATTCCGCGTGCGTCGTTCGCCCCGATGTGGATGACAACTGCGTCCGGTGTCACGCCGGGCATAGTGTCGGAGATCATGCGCGGCCAGTCGAGGTAGCCGGGGCTCGTGAGGCCGGAGCCACCCACGTGATCGACCTGCACCTGTGCGAGACCGGAGCCACGCACCTGCGAGGAGAGGGCGAAGCCCAGCGGCCCGGCCAGGGAGTCTCCGATCACCCAGATCCTGAGCGGATCCGCCACGGTCACCGTTCGGGGGATCGCCGACTCTGTGATCCGTGCTGGAGGCCCGTCGGGGGCGTCATCCGGTGTATTGGGTGGGGGGAAAGTGGTCGTAGTGGTCGAGGTAGTCGTGGTCGGAGCGACCGTCGTGGAGGTGGTTGTCGTCGCGGGCGCGAAGGTCGTCGCGATCCTGGGGGCGGGCTCAGTTGTCGAAGGCAGGGATTGCGGTGTGGTCTCAGAGCATGCTGCGAGAGCGGCGGTCATCGCCACTACCAGGAGGGTCGCCCGAAAGTACGGATTCACAGTGGGATCAGAGTACCGATGATCCCACTGAACGGGTCAGGTGCGTCTCAGCCCCTGCTCAGATCCACGTAGCAAAGACGTCCGACGCCATCCCCGACCAGGGTTTGCTCGGTCTCGGTCATTGCCAGGTAGTCGTCTTCGCCGTAGAGGTCGGACAGACGTTCGAGCGAGCACTCGCACATGTCCTCGCCCGTGATGCCGCGTTGGACCAAATCGTTTGCGAAGGCCGTGTCGAGGTCGAACGCCACGGCCATGACCTCTTCACACCCCTGGACGAAGGGTGTCGACAGCGTGCCTGACCATCCGTCATCGCCCGAGCATCCCGACATCACGATGGCCATCAGCATGCCGGCGGCAAGTCTCTTCATCCCGAAAGCGTACGCCCGTCCCGCGTCACAGGGGTGCGATAATCCGGAGGCACCTGAGAGGATGATGCCGACGTGGCTGATCTCGACCTGCAGGAGTTGTTTCCATCAGCTTCTGGCTATCTCAACACGGCGAGCCTGGGCCTCCCCCCGGGTCCGGCCGTCGACCGGCTCGCGCACGCCATCGAGGTGTGGGCAGGCGGTGACGCCGAACCAGTCGGCTACGACCGCGCCGTCATTGAGTCCCGAAGCCTGTTCGCCTCACTGGTCGGAGTCGGCGTCGACTCCGTGGCCGTGGGCAGCCAGGTGTCCGGGTTCGTCGGATTGGCCGCCGCCTCCCTCCCGCCCGGGGCGACAGTCCTGTGTGCCGACGGGGAGTTCACCTCGGTCCTCTTCCCATTCCTGGTTCGCGACGACATCACAGTCAGGTCTGTGCCATTTGAGCGCCTGGTCGAGGACATCGAGCCTGGTGTGACCATGGTGGCCGTGAGCCTCGTGCGCTCGGATGACGGTCGGGTTGCAGATCTGGCCGGGATCACCGCTGCGGCTGAGGCTTCCGGCACCGCGACACTGATCGACGCAACGCAGGCCGCCGGATGGCTGCCCATCGATGCCTCGAGCATTGACATCCTGGTTGCGGGGGCATACAAGTGGCTGCTCTCGCCCAAGGGAACGGCCTTCATGACGGTCAGACCTGCACAGTTGGCCCGTCTGACCCCCATCCATGCCGGCTGGTATGCGGGTGAATCTCCATGGGACAGCATCTACGGAGCACCGCTCAGGCTCGCCGCTTCGGCCCGCCGCTTCGATCTGTCGCCCGCATGGCTCAGCTGGGTGGGAACCGCCCCGGCGCTGAGGCTGATCGAAGAGATCGGTGTCGATGCCATCAATCGACACGACGTGGGACTGGCCAACGCGTGCCGGGCGGCGCTCGATCTGGAGCCCGGTGACTCCGCCGTCCTATCGATCGGCCTTCCCGAGCATTGGGATCCCGACCGGGCGCGTGACATCAGAGCCAGTGTGCGCGCAGGGCGCCTCAGACTGAGCTTCCACCTCTACAACACCATTGATGATGTCGATCGGGTGGTCGATCTCCTCGGCCGCTGAACGCCGGGACGTTCACCCGGCCGGCTGGAGGAACCGGTCCCGCAACACGGACAGGCCTTCATCACCGATCCCTACCTGATCGACGATGTAGGCGGTGATCGGCCCCGACATCGCCTCGATGATGCCGAGCAACTCTTCCAACCATGCCGCCTTGACACCCTTCAGCGACTCGACGGCGGCAGGGCTCTACTGGTTCTCGGAAGCCAGCCGCTCGATCGTCTCCTCATCCATGGTGCGTAGGCGAGTCCTCAGCGCGGCGTTGCTGAGCAGGAAGTCCTCGAAGATGGCGTCTCGCCGGACGCCGAGCACCTCCAGTATGAGTGCTGCGATCATGCCGGTGCGGTCCTTGGGGGATGACGGGCGACAACCGCTTCCTCGACCAGAGTGCAGGCTGGCATGACACGAAGGTGATCCTGCTCGGTCTTGCGTATCTCGCCGTCGGTGCGGCCACGTGGAGGCTCCGCTGATCCCGGAAACTGGGGACCGACTAGTTTTAGGGTACGGATAGGAAAGGCCGAGCGATGAGTCTCACCCGCGTGGCGATCATGACCGTGGCGCTCGCCCTGATGGCCGGAGCGTGTGGAGACGGGACGGACACCTCGGGTGGCGCCACCGATGAGACCGTGCGAGAACTGCAGTCGGAGATCAACCGGCTCAAAGCGGCTCTCGACCTGGCAACGACCGGAACCACCTCGGCCACGCTCGCTACCGAGACCACCCTGGGCACGGGCACAACGGTTCCGACCGCTGGCGCCACGGAGTTGCTGCCGATCTTCGATGAGGTGTTGACCGCTCTGGCCGAGCGCACCAACGAGTTGGGGGCGCGTGCCACGCAGGCCAACACTGCGTGGGAGAACCAGGCCTCGACCTACGAGGCCACCCACGCCGTCTTCACCGACGTCAAGGTGCAGGCTCTGGCCCTCTCGCTCGCTGCTGCCGAACTCCCCATCCCTCCCGAGCTCCAGCTGCGATACGAGGGCCTGCTGACGGCATTCCAGGAGCTGGCGGATTCGGCCGCCTCGCTGGTGACCGGACTCGAGGCGCCCGACGACGGCACGCTTCGAAAGGCTGCAGCCGATCGGGTCTCCCGGTGGGTCATCGCAGTCCAGGATGCCGCGGAGTTTGGCTGAGAGCTCGGCCGGTCACGAGAGCCCCGGCGCCGACTTGCGCAGGCCGAGCAGCGCCGTGCCGTAGGCGTCGCCGGCGTCGATGGCTTCGAAGCCCCGGACTCCATCTGCGAGCGCGACCTCACAGCGATACCCGTAGTCGATGGCGGTGAGACCGACGAAGCGGTCGGCGATCAGCGTGCGCAGTTGCTCCTCCGAAGGCAGCCACACGACCTCACTCTTCATGATCGCGTCGAGGGCCCACTCTACGGCCCCGTTGAAGGAGATCTGAGCCCCGCCCGGGACATGGCGAATGCCCACGGTCATCTCACTCAGCGAGAAGACCTCGTCGTTCAGGTCGCGATCAGGGATGAAGAACTTGTCGCCGTTCTCCGGCGTCCATTCCAGACCCGATTCCTTGAGGCAGCGGGCGGTATCGACGGAGATCACGATGTCGATTCTCGGCAACTCATGCGTCGTGTGCAACCCGCGGGCGATGCCGGCCCGGAACGAGCCAGACGGCTACGACGATCGCAAGCACCATCAGGGCGGCTGAGAACAGGAAGGTCTCAGCGAGGGCGTCCGCCGAGAGTGATGCTTGGGCGGCGTCCAGTGCGTCCAGATACCCGGGATCGGTCGGGGGCGGCAGCACGATCGTGGACCTGAGCGTGTCGAAGCGATGAATGGCCCACGCCGTGAGCCCCGACAAGCCGACGGCCAACCCGATCAGCCTCGCGAGGATCACCAGACCGCTCACGACCCCGCGCCGGTCCGACGGGGCACCGTCCACGGCAGCCGCGTTGGTCGGAGCCGTGACCAGCCCGAAGCCGAGTCCGAGAAGCGCCAACTGAACCGCCATCGTCGCCGGCGTGGTCTCGGGGCCCCACGTCAGTCCCATCCAGAGGAAGCCCGCTGAGATGGCCGCCAGGCCGAGAGTCGTGACCGGACGATAGGAGGTGCCCTCCGTCGCCCTTCCGCCCACCCAGGAGAACAAGGCCATCGTCGCCGTCAGAGCACTCAACACCCATCCACTG
>JABMPV010000004.1 GCA_013202595.1 bacterium | reverse complement strand
GGGTGGCGGCCCCTCTGCGGCGGGCGACCTGCTGCTGGACTCGGCCAGATCGGAACTGAGCGCCCGGATCCCCGGCCCCGGCCACCGGTCGGCCCCTCCGGTGCGAGTTGCGAGGTTCGGTTCCGACGCGGGACTCGTGGGGGCTGCCATCATTGCCAGAGAGGAGGCCGTGTGACCCTTGGTGAAATGGTCGGATCGTTGCCGGATGCCGTCCGACTGGTCGGCCGCCTGCTCTTGGACAAGCGCGTGCCCCCGCGGGCGCGTTTGGCTGCCGGAATGGCTGCTGCGTATGCCGTGGCCCCCATCGACCTCGTGCCCGACCGGATTCGCTTTCTCGGCAAGGTGGACGACGCTCTGGTGATTGCGCTGGCGCTCCACATCCTGATCGAGTCGGCAGGCGATGACGTCATCGATGAGCATTGGCGGGGCACTCCGGATGCGCTGGTGACGCTGCGAGGCGGACTCGATACCGCTGTGCGCCTCGTGCCCGCTCGCATCCGGATGACTGCGCTCGGGGTGGCACAGAGATGAGCGCCGGCCGCATCGTCCTCGGCCTCTCACTGGTCACCTTCGGGACGCTCGCTCTCCTCGATGCCACCGGTGCCGCAGACGGATCGGCGATCGCCGCCGACTGGTGGCCCACCGTCTTCGTCGCGCTCGGCGTCGTGCAAGTGGTCATCGAGCGGAGGATCCGGGTCGCATCGATGGTGTTGCTCGTCGGCGGATCCCTGGCTCTGCTGGCCAGCACCAACACGCTGACGGGATCGACCTCGGGAATCGTCTGGCCGCTGCTGCTGATCGCCGTGGGCGTCTGGCTGGTGATCGGACGACCCTGGATCGGCACGCCGCTGGAATCAGACCGCCCGTTCCACGTTGCCGTGCTCACGGTCAGCCGACTCTCCGCGACGTCCCGCAACCTGCAGAGCGCCGATGTGACGTCCATCTTGTCGTCGGTGCGCCTCGACCTCAGCAAGGCGCTCCCGATCGCAGGCGGTGCATCGATCGGAGCCACGGCCGTCCTCGGCAGCATCGACCTGGTCGTGCCGGAGGGGTGGCGCGTCGAGGTCAGGGGGATCCCGATCCTCGGCGGGTGGGACGACACCACGAGCAGGGAGCGCATCGACCCCGAAGCGCCGGTGCTACGAGTCAGAGCCCTGGTCGTTCTGGGCGGGGTCGATGTCAGGCACAAGCGGCGCTGGTCGTAGACCTCCGCGGCGCCGGAGTGCGATTCCCGGCCGCACGCGACGATCCGGCGTGATCCGATTCCACAGAATCTGAAACCTGCCGTCTCTCCTGTTCGCCGGGAACAACGAACTCGAGGCAGCGGCCGGGTGCGCCGGCGAGAGCATCGTGGACCTCGCCTCTGGCAGACCGCGCCGGATGGGATCGGGTCTATGTCCCATTCGCCTTGGAGTAGATGTGGTCCACGTACTCGGCGACCATGCGCTGGGACGAGAAGGCGGGAAGGATCGATGAGATGGCGTCCTTCATCCGGGCGACCCAGGCCACCGGGATGCCGTTCTCATTGCGGTCGTAGAACATCGGCGCGACTTCGTGCTCGAGGAGGTCGTAGAGCGTTCTGAGGTCGGCCTCGTCCGTTTCGTGGTTCTCTGCAAAGCCCCAGCCGTTCTCGCCGTCGAACCCTTCGCACCACCAGCCGTCGAGGACGCTCAGGTTGAGTCCGCCGTTGGCGGCCGATTTCATGCCCGACGTGCCGCTCGCCTCCATCGGGGGCCGGGGATTGTTCAGCCAGACGTCGGCTCCACCCACCAGGTAGCGGGCAAGCTCCATGTTGTAGTCCTCGAGGAAGAAGATGTGACCCTCGAACTGCGGCGTCTTGGCGATCTGCGCCACGGTCTCGATGAGGGCCTGGCCTTCGCGGTCGGCCGGATGCGCCTTGCCGCTGAACAGCAGTTGGATGGGCCGCTCGGGATTGGTGAGGATCCATTGGAGCCGTCCGAGGTCGGACATGAGCAGCCCGGCCCGCTTGTAGGTGGCGAATCTGCGGGCGAACACCACGGTCAACCGGTCGGCCGGAAGCACGCTGGTGACCCTGCGCAGCACAGAGGGGCTTGCGCCGTGGCGGGCCCACTGGTCTCGCAGGCCGCGCCGAACGTGGCGGAGCAGACGCTCCTTCTGGGCGTTGTGCGCATCCCAGACGGCCTTATCGGGCAAGTCGTGGATTGCCTGCCACGCCCCGGCGTCGAGGATCTGGTCTTCCCAATCGGTACCGAGGGCGTCGGCGAACCTGCGGCCCATCGACCCGCCCACCCAGGTACGGATGTGGACGCCGTTGGTCACGTAGGTGCCCGGTCCGCCGATGATCGTCTCCCAGTCGCGGGTGACGATGGCGCCGTGGCGCTTGGAGACGCCGTTGGTGGACCGCGACAGGCGGATGGCCAGCGCACCGAGATCGAAGACGCCGCGCCCTGAGTCGCTCAGCGTCTCCAGCATGTCGTCATCGATTCCGGGCAGGCGCCCGCTCATGTAGGACTTGACCAGATCCAACTCGAAGACCTCGTTGCCCGCCGGGACGGGGGTGTGGAGTGTGAACGCCGTGCGCTCCTTCACCGCGGCGGTGGCCTGTTCGACCGAGTCGCCGTCCATCAGGCGATCCGAGAGGCGCTGGAGGAGCGAGAAGGCGGAGTGGCCTTCGTTGACGTGCCAGGTCGACGGTTCGATGCCGCAGGCGTCGATCACCTTCACGGCCCCCAGACCGAGCACGATCTCCTGGCACAGGCGCATCTCCCGTCCCCGCACATACAGGGTGTGCGTGATGGGCCGGTCGGCCGGGTCGTTGGACGGGATGTCGGTGTCGAGCATCACCAGCGGGACCCTGCCGACATCCAGACGCCACGCCGCTACGTCGAGCGTTCGGCCGGGGAGAGGCACCTCGAGGAGCAGAGGGTGCCCGGTGCGGTCGAGGACGCGGCGCAGGGGGCGCCGGGTCACCTCGACGGGCCGGTACTGGTCCTGCTGGCGACCATCGGGATTGACCGCCTGCCTGAAGTACCCGCGCCGGTACAGCAGGCCGACGCCCACCATCGGCACGCCCAGATCGGATGCGGCTTTGGCATGGTCGCCGGCAAGGACGCCGAGCCCACCCGAGTAGAAGGGGAGCGTGTGGTGGATGCCGAATTCGGTGCAGAGGTACGCCAGACCGCCCGGCAGCGAATCCGGGTGAGTCCGCTGGTACCAGGTGTCCTTGTCGCCCAGGTAGTCGTCGAACTTGGCGATGACCTGCCCATAGAGATCAGCGAAGGAATCGTTGTTGACCAGTGCATCCCAGGTCTCGGGGTTGACCGTCTGAAGCATGGTCAAGGGATTGGGGGAGCGCCTCCAGTCCACGGGGCTGACCCTCTGCCACAGTTCACGGGCATAAGGCTCCCACGCCCACCACATGTTGTAGGCGAGGTCGTAGAGCCGCTCGTAGGGCTTGGGCACATACAGGCGTGTGCCGGCCGCGACTGGAATCGAGAATGGTGAAGACATGTCTGTGGGGCCTCCCACGGGAACCGGTTCCAGAAGAATAGGCGGTCCCCCGTCCGGTCGATCGGCTGAGGCCCTCGGATAGACTCCCGTCCCGGGTCTTGGGACCCCACGACCGATGGAGGAATCGACGCATGGGCTTTGCCGTGCTGTTCCCCGGACAGGGGAGCCAAGCGGTGGGCATGGGGGCGGACGTGTTCGACGCCCGTCCCGATCTGCTCGGACCGGCCGCCGACGAGGTGCTGGGCTGGTCGCTCCGTTCCATGTGCCTCAACGGCCCCGAGGAGTCGCTCACCCTGACCGAGCACGCCCAGCCGGCGCTGTTCGCCATCTCCTACGTCCTGTGGGATGAGTTCTCGGGGATGCTGGCGGGACGGAGCCCCGGTGCGGCGGCCGGCCACTCGCTCGGCGAGTACACGGCCCTCGCCGCCTCGGGTTCCCTTGGCTACTTCGAAGGCCTGGCGCTCGTCGCCGCTCGCGGGAAGGCCATGTCCGACGCTGCCACAGCGGAGGCATCCGGGATGGCTGCTCTCATCGGGGCGGACGAGACCGCGGCGGAAGGCCTTGCAGCACAGCGCCGCAGCGACGGCGGCCGCCTGTGGGTGGCCAACCTCAACGCGCCGGGCCAGGTGGTGGTTGCCGGCGGCCACGAGGACATCCAATGGGCCGTGGCCAACGGCCGGGATCTCGGCGTCAGGCGGGTGATACCGCTCAAGGTGGCCGGGGCGTTCCATTCGCCGTTCATGGCATCTGCAGCGACGGCACTCTCCGATGCGCTCGCAGGAATCGATTTCGGTCCGCAGCGGTTCCCCGTATGGGCGAACACGACGGCGAGGCCCTATGGCGATGACACCGCAATGATGCTGGCCGATCAGTTGACCAACCCGGTGCGCTTCGGCGCCACGCTCGAGGGAATGGGGGCATCCGGTGTGACCGAGTTCGTCCATGTCGGTCCCGGCGACGTAACCGCGGGGCTGGCCCGGAGGTCGGTAGATGGAGCGACGACGTTCGTCGTGTCGAGTCTCGACGACGTCGAAACCGCAGCAGAGCTGTTGGACGGAGGGGAATGACCATGGATCGGACTGCGGTGCACGCCGCTATCACGGGGTGGGGTAAATGTGTCCCACCCGCTGTGCTGAGCAATACCGACCTGGAGACCCTGACTCAGACGAGCGATGAGTGGATCACCTCGCGCACGGGCATCAAGGAGCGGCGGATCAGTCACGCCGAGACCAGCGACATGGCGACGGTCGCGGCGTTCCAGGCGCAGGCCGCTGCAGGGAAGGACCCCACGGACCTGGACATGGTGCTGGTGGCCACCTGTTCGCCCGACAGGCTGATCCCGAGTGCGGCGACGATGGTGCAGCACAAAGTCGGTGCGGTCAACGCCGCGGCGATGGACCTCAATGCCGCATGCTCCGGCTTCCTCTACGGCCTGGTGATGGCCGACCAGATGGTCCGCTCCGGCGCTTTCAAGACGATCCTGCTCATCGGTGCAGAAAAGCTCCACTACTTCCTGGACTTCACCGATCGCTCCACGTCGGTCCTGTTCGGCGATGGCGCAGGAGCTGTGATCGTCGAGGCCACCGACGAAGCGGTCGGCCTGCTCTCATTCGAGCTCGGCACCGACGGGTCGCAGGGAGAGATCCTGTGCGCGCCGGGAACGGGAACAGAGGGTCACGTCGGCTCCGGCGAGCATCCAACGGTCAAGATGGACGGCCCCGCGATCTTCAGGCGGGCGGTCGACGCCATGGGCGAGGCCTCCATCAGGGTCATCGAATCGGCCGGTTTGAGCCCCGAGGATGTCGATCTGCTCATTCCGCACCAGGCCAACGTCCGCATCATCGATGCCACAGCACGCCGGCTGAAGCTGGATCCGGCCAAGGTGTATGTGAACATCGCCTCGTACGGCAACACCTCGGCGGCCACCATCCCGATCGCCCTGGCCGAAGCCGTCGACGAAGGACGGGTCGGACCCGGCGATCTCCTGGTGTTTGCTGCCTTCGGGGCAGGGCTCACCTGGGCCGCAGTCGCATTCCGGTGGGGGCACCGGGTGGAGCCGCTTGGCACCAGTGACGCCGCGCTCGAGCCAACCGACGTCACAGCGCTCGAGTTGCTGCAGGGGAACGTCGATGCGTACGGGAAGGGGATCTGATGCCACGGATTGCTCTCGTCACAGGCGGCTCGCGCGGGATCGGCCGCGCCATCGCCTTGAACCTCGGAGCCACGGGGCACCGCGTCGCCGTCAACTACAACTCCAGTGCTGATGCCGCAGATGCTGTTGTCGCCGAGATCACCGGGGCAGGGGGCGAGGCGATCGCCGTCGGCGGCGACGTCGGCAACGAGGCTGCGGTGGTCGCAATGATCGCCCGGGTCTCCGCGGACCTCGGCCCCGTCGAGGTGCTGGTCAACAATGCCGGCATCACGAGAGACGATCTGTTGCTCAGGATGGGCGCCGATGCGTGGGATTCCGTGGTGGAAACCAACCTCCGGTCCGTCTATCTGTGCTCCAGAGCGGCGCTGCGGGGCATGTTGAAGGCGCGATGGGGGCGGATCATCTCCGTCACATCGGTGTCGGGGCTCTCGGGCAATCCCGGTCAGGCCAACTATGCGGCGGCCAAGGCGGGGATCGTCGGATTCACCAAGTCGGTTGCCAAAGAGGTGGGGAAGCGGGGCATCACGGTGAACTGTGTCGCCCCGGGGTTCGTGCAGACGGACATGACTGCCGGACTCGGCGATGACGTCAAGGACGCGGCGCTGGGATCGATTGCACTCGGTCGGCTGGGCACTCCTGAGGAGATCGCCGGAGCGGTCGGGTATCTTGCGTCAGACGACGCGTCGTACGTAACAGGCCAGGTGCTCGTCGTCGACGGCGGCCTGGCGATCTAGGAGGACACGACCATGGACCGTGCCGAGGTAGAGGCAAAGCTGACAGATGTGCTCGTGGAAGAGCTCGGGCTCGACCGCGAGAAGATCGCCAATGAGGCATCGTTCGAAGAGGACCTCGAGGTCGACTCGCTCGGCGTTGTCGAACTGCTCATGGCGCTCGAAGACACCTTCGGGGTCAAGATCCCCGATGAAGAGGCTGAAGACATCGTCACCGTCGGGCAGGCCGTCGATGTGGTGATGGCCAAGCTCGAGGGCTGACGCATGACGCGACGCGTCGTCGTCACCGGTCTGGGCACCGTCAATCCGATCGGCATCGACGTCGAGAGCTTCTGGAAGGCGGCCTTGGCCGGTACCTCCGGCGTCGGACCCATCGAGTCGTTCGACCCATCGGCGTTGAAGACCCGGTTTGCCGGTGAGGTCGGCGACTTCGACGTGACCAACTACATGG
>JABMPV010000344.1 GCA_013202595.1 bacterium | reverse complement strand
GTGTAGATCTCCTTCAGTCGGTATCTGAGGCGCCCGATACTCCCTTGTGGCCGATCGATCCGACCGCGCCGAACGTGGCGCCCACGATGCTCGCGCCCCCGTCGAGTACGCCTCGATCCGGGTGCCGCTCCAGTCCGTCCGTCTCCTGGCGGCCGTAACCCTCATCGTCCTCGCTGCAACCTCGTCTCCGCTGGACGTCAGGTCCCTCATCCGGATGTTCGCCTTCGGGTTGCTGGGGTTGGATGCCCTGTCCCATCTGGCCTTCAAGCGGCCGGTATCGCACGTCCTCACCGCCGACGCAATCCTCCTCACGACGGCGATCGGGATGACCGCCGGGAGCGTGGCTCCGGCTGTGCTCCTGGTCGCCTACTTCGTCGTGGCCAGCGCTCTCCTCCTCCCACCGCGACTTGCCGGCCTCGTCCTGCTCCCCGTCGTGCTGGGCATCGGAGCCCGGGCCGTGTTCCATCCCTTCGAGATCGGGACATCGGCACAGGAGTCGGACCTCTACGACGTGGCGGCCGCAATGGTCGCCATCACCTTCCTGGCGTTGGCCGCGAGCGGCCGGCTCAGGGCGGCGGCGAAACGGCAAGCGGCGGCCCTGGAAACCGAGCGGCGGGCATCGGAAATGAAGAACGAGTTCGTGTCGATGGTCAGCCACGAGTTGCGCACTCCGCTCACCAACATCAGCGGATTCGCACTGGCGGCCCAGGAGTCGTGGCGATCGATAGAACCCGATGAAGTCGACGAGTTCCTCGGCATCATCTGCTCCGAAGCCGACCACCTCAAGAACCTCGTCGACGACATCCTGACCATTCCCCGTCTCGATGCGGGACGGCTCCGGGTCGACACCGTCGACTTCCACCTGCGACCGGCAGCGTTCCGGATCGCTGACATCATCTTCCCCCAGGGTGGCGAGCACTCCGCTTCGGTATCGGTACCCGGAAGCGCCGTGGTCCTCGCCGACCCCAACAGGGTGGAGCAGGTACTCAGGAACCTGCTCGAGAACGCCCGCAAGTACGGGGGAAACGAGATTCAGATCGAGGCGATCCGCCACCCGGACGAACTGGTCGTGACGGTGGCCGACACCGGACCGGGTGTTCCGGAGGCCGACCGCGAGCGGATCTTCGATCGGTTCGAGCAGATGTCCTCGGACCTGGAGCCGACCGGGACGGGGCTGGGTCTCGGGCTGACCATCTCGCGGCGTCTGATCGAGGCCATGGGCGGACGAATCTGGTATGAGCCGGGCTTCCCTGTGGGTGCCCGGTTCTGTTTCACGCTGCCGGTCGGCGATCCCGTGGCAGCCATAGCGACGGCCCCTTCGCCGGGCACTGAAGTCGCACAGCCGCCCGCAGCGGCGGAAGCCGCGCCGCCTGTGGCGGTGGAAGCCGCCTACTCGGGCTCGGAGGTGGAGCCGACGCTCCAGCCTTCGGAGACGGGCGTCGACCTCACCGCGTGAGGCGCTGTGGTGGTCCGTGGGATGCTCGACAGCACCCACTGCCCTCGGCCGGGCCGGGTCTGCGGGATGGCGCTCGCAACGGCCTGCTCCTCCTCGAGGTGGGCCATCGCTGCGATGATCGCCGCCACATGCAGGGGTCCGGCGCCGCCGCCGACTTCGGCTCTGCCGCTCATGAGATCTCCACGAGTTCCATCAGCGTCCCCCCGAAGGCCCTGGGATGGACGAATGCGATCTTCTTGCCACCCCCGCCGATCCTGGGCTCCCGATCGATGAGATCTGCTCCCTCATCGGCGAGATGCTCCAGCGCCGCTGCGATATCGGCGACCGCGTAGGCGATGTGATGCAGGCCCTCTCCCCGACTCGTGATGAACCGCCCCACGGGCGTGTCGTCGGCGAGTGGGCAGAGCAATTGCAGGTGTGACCCCCCCACGGCAATCATGGCTTCCTCGACGCCCTGGGAATCGACGCGCTCCCGCGAGATCGGTCCGACGCCGTAGAGCCTGCGATGCCGGTCGATGGCCTCGTCGAGGTCCCTGACAGCGACGGCCACATGATCGATGTTGAGCAACAGCATGGGGAGAGCAGCGTACCGCGAGTCCCGGGGGCAGGGGCAGTCGCCCGGGGTGTTCGGCCGACGGCGTAGCCTTGGCGACAGACAACTCTCCGACTTCGAGAAGGACCCATGGGCTCTGTCATCTGCTCAATCGCCAGGACTCCGATCGGGCGCTTCAACGGCGGTCTCGCATCACTGACGGCCGTCGATCTCGGCGCCGCAGCCATCGCAGCGGCGCTCGAACGCGCCGGTCTCGACCCCGGTCTCGTCGACGAGGTGCTGATGGGGCATGTGATCCAGGCCGGGTCCGGCCAGATCACTGCACGGCAGGCAGCTCGCGATGCCGGCGTGCCCATGACCGTCCCGGCCACCACCATCAACAAGGTCTGCCTCTCCGGCATGACGGCGATCTCCTATGCCGACAAGGACATCCGTCTCGGCGAGGCCTCCTTCGTCGTCGCCGGCGGTATGGAGTCAATGAGCAACGCTCCCTACATCGTCCCATCGGCACGATGGGGGGCCAGGATGGGCAACGCCGAGATGCTCGACTCGATGATGAACGACGGCCTGTTCTGCTCCTTCGACCATTGCACGATGGGCGAGTCGTCGGACAAGAAGAACCTGCTCCTCGGAATCGGTCGCGAGGAGCAGGACGTGTGGGCGGCGGCCAGCCACTCCAGAGCGGTCGAGGCGGCCAAGTCAGGCGTACTCGACGGTGAGATCGTCCCTGTGTCGGTGCCGCAGCGCAAGGGCGATCCGGTGCTGGTCGAGGCCGATGAGGGCGTGCGGCCCGGGTCGACCGAAGAGAGCCTGGGACGTCTGCGAGCCGCGTTCATGAAAGACGGCACCATCACAGCCGGCAATGCCTCCCAGATCTCCGACGGTGCGGCGGCCGTCGTGGTCGCAGACAGGGACGCTGCGCTTGCGGCCGGCCTGCCGATCATCGCCGAGATCCGGGCGTACGGACAGGTCGGCGGCCCGGATGCGACGCTGCAGGAGCGCCCGGCTGAGGCCGTGTCCGTGGCACTGGAGCGGGCCGGCATGAAGGCATCAGACCTCGACCTCGTCGAGTTCAACGAGGCCTTCGCCTCGGTTGCTCTGTGGTCCGCAAAGATGCTCGACATCCCACACGACAGGGTCAACGTGCACGGCGGGGCCGTCGCAATGGGCCACCCGCTCGGGGCGACGGGCGCGCGCATCGTCGTCACGCTCATCAATGCGCTGCGTTCGCGTGGTGGCGGAGTGGGTGCTGCCGCCCTGTGCGGTGGCGGCGGACAGGGTGATGCCCTCATCGTCGAGGCCACTGGATGACCGGAGCCGACAAGAACCTCGCGCTGGAGTTGGCGAGGGTCACGGAGGCTGCAGCGATGGCCGCCGGGAGACTGCAGGGCCGCGGCGACAAGGAGGCCGTCGATCAGGCGGCCGTCGACGCCATGCGAGCGATCCTGGCCAGCATCGACATGGATGGGGTCGTCGTCATCGGTGAGGGCGAGAAGGACGAAGCCCCGATGCTCTACAACGGTGAGAGGGTCGGGAACGGCAGGGCGCCGAGAGTGGACGTCGCCGTGGATCCGGTCGACGGCACCAGGGTCTCGGCGGATGGCGCGCCGGGTGCGCTCGCAGTGCTGGCCGTGGCGTCGCGGGGTTCGATGTACGCACCAGGCAGCCTGGTCTACATGGACAAGATCGCCGTCGGGGAGCGCGCTGCAGGGGTGATCGACATCGAGGCACCCGTCGCCGACAATCTCGCCGCCGTTGCCCGGGCCCTCGACAAGGACATCGACGACCTCACCGCGATCATCCTCGATCGTCCGCGCAATGCCCCGTACATCGAGGCGGTGCGCGAGGCCGGTGCGCGGATCAGACTCATTCGCGACGGCGACATCGCCGCTGCCATCTCGACGGCCGTCCTCGACAGTGGCATCGACATCCTCATCGGGATCGGCGGGTCTCCCGAAGCCGTCATCGCAGCGTCGGCGCTGAGGTGCCTCGGGGGCGAGATGCAATGCAAGCTCTGGCCGAGGGATGAGTCTGAACGCGGGTACGCAGCAGACGCCGGCCTCGACCTCGACGAGGTGCTGACCGGCCGGGATCTCGTGGACTCCGACGATGTGTTCTTCGCAGCCACCGGTGTGACGAATGGTGACTTTCTGGACGGGGTCCGCTACGTCCCGGGCGGGGCATGGACCCACACACTGGTGATGCGCTCCAAGACCGGGACGGTCCGGTTCATCCGGGCGAAGCACCGCTTTGATCGGCTGAATAGACTGACCGACGCCTACGACGACGCATAGGGCAGCTCCCACCCGATCGGAGCTTGACCGGCTCGGCGACCGGCCGCCACCGGAACACGCTGCGGTGCACCTCGCCTGAGGACATCCAGCCTTCGATCGGTGAGCGCTCGTCGGGGCGCACCGGCCTGTCCGGCGTACTGTTGGGCAGGAGGTCATCGTGTCACCCACTCGTTGGATTTGGCGCGGATACGTCTGCTTGGCGGCGGCCGTGTTGCTTCCGGCCGGGATGGCGTTGGGTTTCGGCGACCCGTATCGGGAGGCCCCACAGCCGCCATTTCCCGATCCGACGGTGGTGGTCACGTTCACCTGGCAGCCGGTGGAGGATCTACGGTTTCACTATCTGCTGATCCCCGAAGTCGAGGATCCCCTGACCGACTCCTTCGGAGCTGCCTCGTGGTATGCCGGATGCCTGGAGGGCGCTCTCGATCCAGAGCCGGTCGTCCCGCTCGTCCTCCAGTCGGGATCGGAGCCAGCCCGCAACTGGGCAACCGGTCCCGGCACCTATTGGGTCGCCGCCGAGTCTGATGGCTACTGCCTCTACCTCGACGACCCGGACCGGCTCGACCGGACCCTCGCCGCCATCCCCGAGGGCACCGAAATCTCGGTGACGGCAACCATCGAGAGCTACGAGGCCGGCGCCGGTGGCGCCCGAACAGATGTGCTCTCGGCGTCGATCCCGGTCTTCCTCGATGTGCGAGACCTGCCCGCCACCCGGCGTGTGCTCGGATCTGTGACGCTGGCGCCAGGGGAGTCCATCGCCACCACGACCAGCACCCGACCTGACCAGTCCACGGTCACCACCGCCGTCGGCAGCGGTACCGCAGAGAGCACGACCACTACATCGGCCGGGGACGCCGGCCAGGGCACTAGCGCCGCGAGAGAGCCTGAATCAGAGGGAACGACCTCGCGCGTCGGCCTGTTCGTCGCGGTGATCCTCATCCTCATCGCTTTGGGAATGAGCGCCTGGATCAAGTTCTGGGGGATCGACCGATGGTTCGGACGAAAGGCCCGGGAGGGCGATCTGGCGCGGAAGCCACCGCCTCCGCCGCCGCAACCGAATCAGAAGACCTACCAGACGGGCGAGAAGCCGACTACGTATGTGACCACCATCCAGAAGGCTCCGCCAGAGCCACCGCCCGAACCCATCCGGCTGCGCGGTGAGAAGAAGTGGAACTTCCGCTTCATCGAGGGAAGGACCGACGGAGGTGCGGAGATCCGCTTCGAGAGCGGCACCAGGGCGGTGGTGCTCGAACGAGAAGGCCGGCTGGTCAAATTGAGGACGCTCAGCCCCACCGGACCCGACGTTTGGGTGAACGCCAAGTATGTGGAGTCGATAAATCCCCCTGCCCCGGCTCCGCCGCCCCCTCCGCCTGAATAGCTGTCCTCCACACGGGGATGTCGGCGGGCTTCCGGGTAGCCGGTGGCCGGTCTCGAAGCCGGGCGTCGTGATGACGCCCAATCAATTCGTCGAGCCGGCCGATCAATCCCCGTGGACCACACCGTCTATCCACTCGTCGTAGCGGCCCGCCACGACCGACCAATCGAACCCGGCCACCGCTTTTCGAAGGGCCGGGCCGGCACTCACCAGTGCCTCGCTGTGGGTCAGAGCCCACCGCAGCCGTTCCCTGAGATCCTCAGGACCGTCGTAGAGACACAGATCGTGCAGGTCGGTGGGGATCCGCTCGGGGTACACGAGGCCGTTGGGGACGATCGGGAACGCTCCGGCATTCATGGCTTCTGCGACCGAGATGCCGAAGAACTCATGATGAGCCGTGCTCAGCACGATGTCGGCTTTCCTCACGATGTCTCGGTACTCCTCGGTGGGCAGGTCGGCGTCGGCTACCACCCGGTCTCCCAGGGCGGCGACCTCGTCTGCCCACCTGTCGCGCTGGCCGACGAATCGCTCACCGGTCAGCGCCACCACGAAGTCCAATCCCTCGGCCGCCAGTTCGATGAGGGCAGCCAGGGCCGCACCGGGGTCCTTGTCGTCGTCCCACCGGTGATTCCACAAGATGAGCGGCGGTCCACCGCCCCGGTGACCCTGCCGATCGAGGCCCCGGAGGTCCATCCCCACGGGCAGCACCGCGGATCGTTCGGCCACGCCGGAGATCAGGTGGCCGTGTCTGCGATCCGGGTACCAACCGAGGAACCGGGGGAGCGCACCCAACACCGAATCCATGTGAAAGCGAGAGTTCCAGGCGATCGCATCGGCAGCCGCCAACGACGTCCACGAGATCAGAGCGTGCTCTCTCCGCACCTTCGCTCTCCCCAGGTTCGGCTGGGTGATCTGGTTCTCGTGCATGTAGAGAGCCGCAGGAACGCCCTCGAGATCGCGCCTGGCCAAGCCGAGCAATCCGGAGAGGTCCACCATCGAGGTCGCCAGGAGCAGATCGGCTGGGCCGTGATCTGTGACGGCGGTGTGCAGGTCCTCTGCAAGGGTCACAGACCCGCCGGTCATGCGCCACGTCCACGCCTGGGGCTCATGGGTGACCAGTGTGATCTGATGTCGAGAGTGCTCGCGAAGGCCTTCGGCCCAGGCACGGTGAGAGCCACCGTGATACGCCGACACGACGACGACGTGGCCCGTCACATCTCCCGGCGACCCGACAGCGCCCGTCCGAGCGTCAACTCGTCGGCGTAGTCCAGGTCGCCGCCAACCGGCAGTCCGCTCGCGAGACGGGTCACCGTCAACCCGAGCGGCTTGAGACTCCGTGCGAGGTACAGCGCCGTCGTATCGCCCTCGACCGTGGGGTTGGTCGCAACGATCACCTCGGTGACACCCTCTGGCTCGATCCGGGCTATCAACTCGCGCAGACGCAACTGCTCGGGCCCGACACCTTCGATCGGCGAGATGGCACCACCCAGCACGTGGTACCTGCCCCGGAACTCATGGGTGCGTTCCACCACGACGACGTCCTGGGCCCGCTCGACCACACAGATGGCAGAAGGATCGCGCCTGAGATCCCGACAGATCGAGCACTCCTCCGAATCGGTCACATTGAAGCATCTGGCGCACAGACGAACCCGTTCGCGCATCTCGACCACGGCCTCGGCCAACCGCCTGGCGTCGGTCTCCTCGACGTGGAGCAGATGAAACGCAATGCGCTGAGCGGACTTCTGGCCGATTCCGGGGAGCCGGGCCAGTTCGTCTATGAGTTTCTGGACGGGCGCTTCGAACATCACTTGAGAAGATCTCCAAGGCCACCCAGGTCGAGTCCCTCGAGGTCGATCCCGCTGAGATCCGGCCCCCCGAGACCCATACTTTCGAGATCCATACCGGGGATCCCGCCCATGGCCTCACCGGCAGCCTCGGACATCACCCGGTGCGCGTCGTTGACCGCTGCGACCACCAGATCGCCCACCAACTCGGCATCATCGGGGTCAAGGACGGAAGGGTCGATGGTGACTTCGACCAGTTTTCCTGTGCCGCGAATCACGGCCGTGATCATGCCCCCGCCGGCCGAGCCCTCGAACGTGCTGTCGGCCAGTGTTGCCTGCTGTTGCTGGACGGATGCCTGCATCGCAGCCGCCTGCTTCATGAGGCTCTGCATGTCGGGCATGCCGCCCCCGGAGCGCTGCGGCTGAGGTGCACGACCGCCACTTCCCGGGGGTGGACGACGCGTCTTCTTGGCCATGAAGACAGCGTATCAGGGGCGCTCTCCCAGGCCCGTCAGCCGTCCGTGGGCTCGGCGCCGAGGACTTCCCTGGCAATGGAGATGGGATCGTCGTCTTCCGCCGCGACCTCGAGAAGGTCGTCCTTGTCGGGCACCGTGGCCGACTCGGAATCTGCCTCGGGTGTCTCGTCGCGCACTGCGGGAGTGCCCCCGTTGCCCGAGCGGTATCGCACCCTGAGTGACCCTCCGAGCAACTCGACGATGGCAGCCTCGACGACCTCGGTGAGACGGGTGTCGGCCTGCAGTTGGTCGAGATGGAAGGGAAGGTTGGCGGGCACCTCGAGCGTCAAACCGCCGTCCTCCACCGCCACCGGCAGCGCCTCCTGGAAGAGGGCATGCCGGCGGGCCCCTGCTCGATCTCTCACCTGGCTGATGATCGCCGGCCACTTCTGGATGATGGTGTCGACGTCGGCTCCCGACACGACAGGCTTCACCGGAGGCGGAATCGGCGTCGGCTCGGCCGCCGGGGGTTCGGGAGCCTTCACCGACTCCTGCCGGGTCACCTCAGCCGGCGTGTCGGGCGCCGCTTCCACCGGAGCCGACTTCACCGGTTCGGGAACGGCACGCAGCACGGGTGCAGCCGGGGGCTCCGCGATCGGCTGGGACTTCTCGGCCGGCCGGCCATCATTCGCAGGATCGGGCCGGACCTGATCGTGCAGCCAGCGGACCCGCTCTTCGATGCGATCCAGACGGGTTGCGAGAGACGCAGGATCGGTTGCCGTTTCCGGCCGCGCCAGACGCAGGAGCGTCAACTCGACGACCAGTCGCTCCTCCCTGCCCTCACGCAACGACACGAGAGCGTCGCCCAACTGGTCGATGCTGCGAAACACGTCACCGGCATCCAGGGTGCGGGCGGCGCGACGCCAGTCCTCGAGCACATCGCCGGGTTCGTCGACGATCTCCTCGATGTTGGGGGCATACAGCACGAGGAACACGCCCCGGAGGAACTCGATCGAATCGGAGACGAACCGCCGCAGATCAGAGCCTTCTG
This sequence comes from bacterium, assembly GCA_013202595.1. Lineage (GTDB taxonomy): Bacteria > Actinomycetota > Acidimicrobiia > Spongiisociales > UBA11373 > JABMPV01. Next base: position 8,389 of record JABMPV010000344.1, on the reverse strand, counting down.
AAGCGATCCGGGTGACGAGTGACAGCGCCCCCGGGGCATCCCGCTCTGCGATGACCCTGGCCAGTTCCGTGAAGACCTCGGTGTCTGCGAGACCGAGCGCCCTCGTCACTCCCCTGGCGTCGACAGTGCCCGATCCCAGAGCGGCCACCTGCTCCAGCAAGCCGATGGCGTCGCGGGCGGAACCGCGGGCGTGACGGGCGATCAGTGAGAGAGACTCGGGAGTGGAAGAGAAGCCCTCGGCCGTGGCGATCGCCCCGAGGTGCCCGATCAGCGCCTCGGACCCGATCGGGTGGAAGTCGAACCGCTGCGTCCTGCTGCGGATGGTGTCGGGGAGTTTGTACGGCTCGGTGGTCGCCAGCACGAAGTGAGCGTGCTCGGGCGGCTCTTCGAGAGTCTTGAGGAGTGCATTCGATGCCGCCCTCGACAGCATGTGAGCCTCATCCAGGATGTAGACACGACGAGAGCCACCCACCGACGCCACCGTCCCGACGTTGGCCCTGATCTCCCGAACATCCTCCACCTTGTTGTGGGATGCAGCGTCCAACTCGATGACGTCGAGCGAGTTGCCCTCAGTGATCCCTATGCACGAGGCACATTCGTTGCACGGTTCGCCGCCATCGCGACGATCCGTGCAATTGAGAGCCTTGGCGATGATCCTGGCCGTGGATGTCTTGCCCGTGCCGCGCGGTCCGGCGAAGAGGTAGGCGTGGGCCACCGTCCCGCCCTCGACCTCTCTGGACAGGGTCTCCGAGACGTGATCCTGCCCGACGAGGTCGCCGAACTTCTGCGGGCGGTACTTGCGGTACAGGGCCTGATAGTCCATGAGTCCGCAGGGTACCGGAGGCGCGTGACGTGGTGACGGGCGATCGCTCCGGGCAACCGAAACCTGTCTACGAATCGGCCCCCCGGCGCCCGGCTGACGGGAGTCCGGGGCTGATCGAATGCCTTCGAGTTACGGCGCAGCCGGAACTCGCTAGCAACCCGAAGGGTTGCCGAAGTCGAGACCGATGTCCAGTGCCGGAGCGCTGTGGGTGAGCCATCCGAGAGAGATCACATCGACTCCCGTCGCGGCGATCGAAGCCACCCGATCCGGAGTGATGCCGCCCGACGCCTCCAGGGTTGCCCGACCCGCATTCAGAGCCACCGCAGCACGCAGGGTGTCATCGTCCATGTTGTCGAGCAGCACGACATCGGCACCGGCGTCCAGGGCTTCCTGGAGTTGAGTGAGCGAATCGACCTCCACCTCGATGCGGACCATATGGCCCGACGCGGATTTGGCTTTCCGCATGGCCTCGGCGATGCCGCCGGCAACGAGCAGGTGGTTGTCCTTGATCATCAGGGCGTCGTCCAGGCCGAACCGGTGATCGGAGCCCCCGCCACAGCGAACCGCATACCGCTCCAACGCCCTGAGCCCCGGAGTCGTCTTGCGCGTGGCAGTGATGGAGGCCCTCCCGTCGGCTGCATCCACCACCCTCCTGGTCACCGTGGCGATCCCACAGAGCCGGCTCAGCAGATTGAGGGCCGTGCGCTCACCCGTGAGGATCGCCCTGGCCGGGCCGGAGACGACGGCCAGCGTTTCACCGGCTGTAACCGAGTCGCCGTCGGCGGCCACCAACTCGACCTCGACCGCAGGGTCCAGCATCTCGAACACGGCGCACGCCACTGCGAGGCCCGCGACGACACCGCCGGCCCTCGAGACGAAGCGCCCCGACGCCTGTCGGTCGGCGGGGACCACGGCGTCGGTCGTGAGGTCGCCCGCCACACCGAGGTCTTCGGCCAATGCCGCAGCCAGCACCGGGTCCCACTGTGATCGATGCGGTTCCCTGAAATCGGTCATGAGTCAGCCCTCCCGCTCCAGGATTGATCGGTCGCGGGGTAATCGGATCGATAGTGCCCTCCTCGGCTCTCGGTACGTGCCAGAGCGGCGCGTGCGACGAGGGCCGCCGCCTCCACCATATTGCGCAGCTCCGAGGGAGCCGGATCGATCTTCTCCTCCAGGCGGTCGATCTCATCGACGGCGAATGCGAGGCCGATGCCGTCCCTCACCAGGCCGGCGTTCTCCCACATGAGGGTGCGAAGCGCCATCTCGGTGTCCGGCTGCCGATCGGGGGCTGTGCCCGGATCCGGCAGGTCGACCGACCGGCCCGGAAGCGTCCCGACGGTCACGGCGATGGAGTCGCCCACCCTGCGCCCGAACACCAGGCCTTCGAGTAGTGAGTTGGATGCAAGGCGATTGGCGCCATGAACGCCGGTGCGGGTCACCTCGCCCGCCGCCCACAAGCCGGGGAGGCTCGATCGGCCGTCGAGAGAAGTGGCGATCCCGCCCATGTGATAGTGAGCGGCGGGCGACACCGGCATCAAGTCGGTCCTCGGGTCGATGCCATCCTCGGAGCACAGACCGAACACGGTGGGGAACTTGTCGGGGAAGGCACTTCCGATGACCGCCCTCGCATCGAGCCACACACGATGACCGGTCGCCTGCTGTCGCCAGATCGCCCTGGCGACCACATCCCTGGGGGCCAATTCGGCATCGGCGTGGACGCCCGTCATGAACCTGGTGCCTTCCTCATCGACAAGGAGGGCACCCTCTCCCCTGATCGCCTCGGTGAGCAGCGACATGGGATCCCGTCCCGTCGCCAACGCCGTCGGGTGGAACTGCACGAACTCCATGTCGGCCAGTCGCGCTCCCGCCCGGTGGGCCATCGCGGCCCCATCACCCGTCACCTCAGGAGGATTGGTGGTCCACTCGTAGAGGCGGCCGATTCCCCCGGTGGCGAGCACCACCGCCGGGGCGAGCAGCGCCAACTTCGAGCCGTCGCCGGTGCGGCAGGCGGTACCGGCAACCCTGCCGGCATCGACGATGAGGTCGGTGGCAAAACACCCCTCGACCACCGTCACGTGAGAGGCGGCCAGCACGGCAGCCGTGAGCGCCCTGCTGACCTCTGCTCCCGTGGCGTCTCCGTCGGCGTGCAGGATCCGGCGGGCACCGTGGCCGGCCTCCCTGCCCAACCGGAACTCACCCGCTTCGCCTCTGTCGAATCGAGCACCGGCGGCTACGAGGTCGAGGATGCGGTCGGGTCCCTCGCCCGTCAGGACCGATACCGCACCGACGTCGTTGAGACCCGCCCCCACAGCGATGGTGTCCGCCGCGTGTGCGGACGGCGAGTCGTCCGGCCCCACCGCCGCGGCGATGCCGCCTTGAGCGAGTCTGGTCGAGCCGTCGCCCAGCGCCGTCTTGGTGACGAGGAGAACCTTCTTGGGTGCCATGCCGAGCGCTGCGCTCAGGCCGGCGACCCCGGCGCCCACGACCACTGCGTCGGCAGTGATCACCTGATCGAAGCGTTGGATGTTCATCCCGCCCTCCCTCTCCCCACCTCGAGCATTCGATCCACCGCCAGACGGGCACGCTCGGCGATATCGGGGGCGACGGTGACCTCGTGAGTCATCGTCTCGAGCGACCGCAGGATCTTGGGCAGGGTTATGGCGTTCATGTACGGGCAGAGGTTGCATGGCCGCACGAAGTCGACATCGGGGTGGTCCGCGGCCAGGTTGGACGCCATCGAGCACTCCGTGATCAGGAGCACCCTGGAGGGCCGAATCGTCTCGATCCGATTGGAGATTCCCGATGTGGATCCGACGAAATCGGCCTCTTCCAGAACGTTCGGTGGGCACTCGGGATGGGCCAGGACCTCGATGTCACCGCCATAGGCGGCCCGGAACCGGCGGACCTCCTCGGGGGTGAAGCGCTCGTGCACGATGCATGAGCCTTCCCAGAGGATGATCTCGGTGTCGGTCTGTCCCGCCACCCACCGCCCCAGGTACTGATCCGGAAGGAAGATGACCCGTTCTGCATCGAGCGAGTCCACCACCTCGACGGCATTGGACGAAGTGCAGCAGATGTCGGATTCGGCCTTCACCTCAGCGGAGGTGTTGACGTAGGTGACGACCGGAGCACCCGGATACTGCTGTCTGAGCAGCCGGACGTCGGCTGCTGTGATCGATTCGGCAAGGGAGCATCCGGCCGCCGGGTCCGGTATCAACACCGTCTTGGCGGGGTTGACGATCTTGGCCGTCTCGGCCATGAAGTGGACACCCGCGAGGACGATCACCTCGGCATCCGTCTCCCTGGCCATCCTGGCGAGCGCCAGGGAGTCGCCGGTGATGTCGGCCACGCCGTGATAGATCTCTGGTGTCTGATAGTTGTGAGCAAGGACGACCGCGTTGCGCTCCGCCTTCAATTGGTTGATGGCTGCCACGTACGGGGCATACAGCAGCCACTCCACCTCCGGGACGACAGATCGCATTCGCTCATATCGCTCGCTGGTGTCACGCCGGACCGGGTCGGGCAGAAGCTCTACCGGGGTCGGTCGGGTGATGACGGTCATCTGGCGCTCCTTCGGGAGGAAGTTCCTCCCCTTATGCTCAATCTGAGTATTTACCATTCGTAATGGTAAACGTCGCGACCCCCACCGCAAATTCCCGGCGGGTAACCTCCCCGTCATGTCCGACGCCGCGATGGATCCCAGAGCATTCTTCGAAGCAAACCAGAAGACGATTACATCCACCCGGGCGGCCGGCGGCGTCGATGCCGTCATGGGGTGGCTCGACGGGCTCACTCTCCCCGAACAGGCCGCGATCCTCGAGTGGGTGGGATCAGTCACGGTGGACGGCACCATCGAAGGACTCGATGACACCATCGCCGTCGCGGAGCGGGGAGCGGCCCGACTGCTTGCAACAGACGTCTCGGACCCCGACATGCGGCCGCTTCACGAAGCAGTCAATCGGATGTCATTCAATCTGTCCGCCGACCTCGCTGACTGCTGGCCCGGTGACGACGTCGCCAGAGATCGACGTCACTTCGAGGCCGGTCTGGCGTCTGCTGAGCGCGCAGTCGAATTGCGGGCATCGCTGGGAGTGACGTCGCCCAGGTCGCTGCACCTCGCCCACTGGGCGCGCGGCTACCACCGATTGGCGCTCGGTGACGTCGCCGGATCGATCGATGACTTCGTGATCGCCCTGGAGCAGGCCGAACGGGATGCCGACGAACGAGAGCAACCGGCCGATATCGGCCCCGATGCCCCATTCATGGTGAACATCGCAGCGGGTTATCTCGGCCTGGCCCGCCAGACGGGTGGGGACGCCGTGGGTGCTGCCCTGTTCGATCAGGCGATTGCAGCCTTCACCGCAGCGCTCTCCGGACCCGAAGGGGACGACGCCCGATTTGGCATCGACCAGTTGCGAGTTGCGGCCATACGACGGGGCTTGTGACGGCGAGATCCCGGGCTATCCGCTGGTGGGCATACCGGGGAGGCCGACGCCGGGGGCAGGCCTCTCTCTGAGCACGTCGCGGCGGAAGCGGTAGATCTCGGCAGGCCGGCCACCAGTGGTCGGATCGAGTGAGCCCGTGCCTTCGACGAGACCGCCGCGATCGACGAGTCTCCGGAAGTTCTGGGTGTGAAGGCGCACTCCCGACAGCGCTTCCACGACGCGCTGCAAGCCGGTGAGGGTGAAGACCTCGGGCAGCAACTCGAAGACGACCGGCCGATAGCGGAGCTTCCCGCGCAGGCGGCCGAGAGCCTGCGCTGCAATCCGGCGATGGTCGAGCGCCATCTCGCCGCCCAATCCGGGCAGCCCGGCGCTGCCGCCGGTCACCGCTCCGATCTCCCAGAGCAACTCGTAGCGCTCCAGGGTCCTCTCGACATCCCATGTGGATCCGCCGGCGCCGAACAGGATGTCAGCTCGCTCAGCTCGCTCGGCTCGGGCCGCCCGGTCTGCTTCGCCCGCCCCGTCCACCCAGGCCTCGACAGCCGGCAGGATCCGATCGAGCGACTCGGGCCGCCCATCACGGAAGTCCTCCCACGGTAGAAACGAATACCAGTCGCGCCACTGAGCCGAAGGCTCCCGTGCCGGGCCCTCACGGACCAGTGCCAGGTAGGCCACAGAGACCAGCCGCTCATCGGGATTCGCGGATCTGCCCCGATCACCGAGCGTGTACAACTGCTCGACGTACCCGAGATCGATACCGGTCTGCTCGGCCACCCAGCGGCGAAGAGACCGTTCCAGTGTGCGGTCGAGATCGGGGTCGAAGAGACCCGTCGGAAGCGCAGGTGCATCGCCCCCAACCGTCAGGATCCGGGGCTGCTCGTCGGAGACGGCGATGATGACGGCGCTGAGGCCGAGCGTCAGTTCGCTCACGAGTCGATGGTACGCCGTCCACATCTCAGCCAACCGTCCTTCGCGACTAGCCTCAAGGCATCGCCGAAGCCCGCTGTACGGGCTATCGGCCCCTTTCCAAACCACGAGGGAGAAACGCCATCATGCGAGTACGAAAGTGGCTGTTGGTCCTTGCCGTCTTTTCGCTCGTCGTCGCTGCATGCGGCGATGACGACGATGCTGTCGACACCACGACAGCACCGACCACGACGGTCGCGCCCACCACGACCGAGGCCGGGGGTCTCCAGACCATCAAGGCTGGAGTCCTGACGGTCGGATCCGACGTCCCGTTCCCGCCGTTCGAGGACTTCGATGCATCAGGAAACGTCATCGGCTTCGATGCCGACCTGGTGAACGAACTGGCGAGCCGTCTCGGTCTGGAGGTCGAGTGGATCGACACGGACTTCGACACGATCTTCACCCAGCTGGCCACGGGCCGGTTCGATCTGGTGGCCTCTGCGACCACGATCACTCCCGAGCGCGCCCTGCAGGTGAACTTCACAGACCCGTACTACAAGGCGCAGCAGGCGCTCACGATCAACACCGACGCCACCCCCAACATCGGGTCCTACATGGACCTGGGTGAGGGCGACTCGGTCGCAGCCCAGACCGGGACGACCGGTCTCGACTGGGCAATCGAGAACCTGGCACCCAACGGTGTCGAGGTTCGTGAGTTCCCCGCAGCCCCCGACACCTACAACGCCCTCGAGGGCGGGTTGGTCACCGGCGTCATCTTCGACGAGCCCTCGGCCGTCGAAGAGGCAGCGAATCGTCCCGGCCTCGTGGTCATCCAGGCGATCGACACGAATGAGGACTATGGCTTCGGGGTCGACCCCAACAACGCCGAACTCCTCACTGCGCTGAATGGCGCATTCGCCGACATGCTCGCCGACGGTACCTACCAGAGCATCTACGACGCCGCGTTCACCGCTCCTGCGGGAAGCGTGCTCTACGTTGCGCCTGAGATCACCACCACCACTGTTGCGGCGATTGCGCCGTTGGTGATTTGGGCTGATGAGACGCGTACGTCGGTGTTGGAGCCGATTGCTGCTGCGTTTACTGAGGCGACTGGTGTCCCTGTGGAGATCCAGTTGAAGGGCTTTGGGGATATTCGTGGCGATTCGGTGCAGCAGGCACCGCTTGGTGAGGCTGCGGATGTGTTCATTGGTGCTCATGACTGGATTGGTGAGTTGGCGTCGAATGGGATCATCGAGCCGGTCGATTTGGGTGCGAGGGCTGATGAGTTCTTCCCGGTCGCGTTGGACGCGTTCTCCTATGAGGGCAGTGTGTACGGCTTGCCGTATGCGGTCGAGGCGATTGGCCTGTACCGCAATGTGGATCTGGTGCCTGATGCCCCGGTGACGTTTGAGGACTTGTTGGCGGTGTGTGAGGGTCTGGGTGACACAGTGACCCAGTGCCTGGCGACACCTTCGGGTGACGCGTTCCATCATTACCCGTTCCTGGCGTCGACGGGCGGATACATTTTCGCGTATGACGCTGCGACGGGGTATGACCCGACGGATGTCGGGTTGGATAATGACGGGGCGATCGAGGGGTTCACGTTCCTCGATTCTCTGGTCAAGGATGGGACGTTGGACCCGGCGGTCGATTACGGGACGATGACGACCCTGTTCCATGAGGGTCAGGCTGCGTTCATGTGGACCGGACCGTGGGCCCTGCCCGATGTCCAGGCTGCGGGTATCAACTATGCGGTGTCGCCGCTGCCTGATATCAACGGTCAGGATGCGGCACCATTCGTTGGTGTCCAGGGGTTCTTCGTGAACGCGTTCAGTGAGCAGAAGGCGCTCGCTCAGACGTTCGTGTTGGACTTCGTCGCTACCGAAGAGGTCATGGTCGCCCTATATGAGGTCGGGTTGCGTGCACCCGCACACATCGCAGCGTTCAACCAGGTCGCTGACGATCCCGACGTGCAGGCATTCGGTGAGTCCGCTTCGGCAGGTAACCCCATGCCGAACATCCCCGAAATGTCATCGGTGTGGGACAACTTCGGTGGCGCCGTCGCCGCCATCTACGACCAGTCAGCCGACCCAGCAACCGCACTCGGGACCGCTGCAATCGCAGTCCGCGAAGCAGTCGCCGGTTAACAACCAACCCCGGCCACACAGCCGGGACACAACCAAACAGACACAGCGGGCGGGGCCACCAAGGCCCCGCC
>JABMPV010000343.1 GCA_013202595.1 bacterium | reverse complement strand
GGACACATCCAGCCGTTCGAGCGTCTTCTCCACCAACTCCAACTGCTGCTGATTCAGGCTCACAACAACATCACTCATGGTTCACCATCCTTCCGTCTTCCCTGCGGAACCTGCCGCGATCAGACTGTGAGAGCCGCCTCCTCTTCCGAGTCCTTGAAGACTCCCGCAGCGCGACATCTTCGGCGGAGCCCCTAGTCACCCGTTCGTCGAGCCAACCTCCTATCCAGAGCAACGGCGGCTATCAGGGCAGTCCCGAGAATTATCATCTGCGTGTATGACCTGACGTTCAGGAGATTCAGTCCGTTACCGAGCACCGACACGAAGACGACGCCCATGAGCACACCGAACAGCGAGCCTCGGCCGCCGAAGAGCGAGACACCGCCGAGTACAACCGCCGCGACGGATTCCAGGGCAAGTGAGGCGCCGAGCGTCGGCTGCCCGGATGCGACACGGGCGGTCAGGATGAGAGCTCCGAAGGCCGCCAACAGCGAACAGATGACGTAAGTGAGTGCCGTCATCGTTGCCACGTTGATGCCGGAGAGCCGGGCAGCCTCCGGGTTGCCTCCAATGGCGTAGATGTAGCGCCCGAATCGGGTTGACCGGAGAAAGAAGAACGCTACGCCGAAGCAGATGATCACGAAGATTGCCGGCAATGGAACACCGACGATGCGCTGTGAGGCGAGTGTCGTGAAGGACTCGGGGAGTCCCACTATTGGGGTCCCACCGGCCAAGGTGAGCGCCGCTCCGGATGCGATCGAGAGCATCGCAAGGGTTCCGACGAAGGGCACAACTCCCAGACGCGTGACGACCAAGCCGTTCACGACGCCGACCCCGAGACCGGCGGCCAACCCTGCAAGGACGCCCAGGAGTACTCCCCCGTCAACCATTACGAGACCAGTGACCACGCTGACGAACGCAACTGTCGAGCCGACCGACAGGTCGAGTCCTCTCGCAAGGATGACGAAGGCCTGGCCGAAGGCGACAAGGGCGAGAGCCGCCGCCTGGAGCGAGACGTTCTGGAAGTTTCGGGCGGTCAGGAACACGTCGGAGGTGGAGGAGAACAGGACGAAGAGTGCGACGACTGCGATCGGCAGGCCGATCTGGCGCACGTCGATGGTCCGTAGGCGGCTCCAGACGGCCTCAAGGATCCTCCTTGCACCCGGGGAGGGAGGCGGCTTCTGTCCTTGTTGATCGGGGTCAATCGCCGATTTCACTTCTGGTTCGCTCCTGGAGTGCTCGGTAACTTCCATAGGTCGACCACCTAGGTGAGGGCCTTCCGCTCGACGTGCGCGGCGAAGGCCGCTGTGAGAATCCGTTCCTCGTCGAACTCGTGCTCCTGGAGTTCGTCGGTCACGCGGCCCGCCGACATCACGATGATCCTGTGGGCGACGTTCATCAGTTCGGGGATCTCCGACGAGACGAAGACGATGGCTGCACCGCCAGCGGCGAGTTCGTGCATAACCTCGAAGACCTCACGTTTGGCTCCGACGTCGATGCCGCGAGTTGGCTCATCGAAGATCAGCACTTGGGGCGTTGTGGCTACCCACTTAGCGATGACGACCTTCTGGCGGTTGCCTCCTGAGAGGTTGGCAACGGAACCCTCGATCCGTCCCCGTACGCCGAGCTTCGAGCACCATTGCCGACCGAGATCTTGCACCCGTGCCCTTCTCAGTAGTCCCCACCCTTGGGTGAGCCGGGCCATCGAAGGCAGGGCGATGTTTTCGAGGACGGACATCGTGAGGACGAGCCCTTGCTCTGTCCGGTCCTCGGGTAGGTAGACGATCCCCGCTGCGATCGAATCGGAGGGGGAAGCCGGATCTAGTTCGTCGCCATGGAGACGAATCGTGCCGGCGTCACGAGGATCGGCGCCGGCGACCGCCCGCATGACTTCGGTTCGCCCCGCGCCTACAAGGCCGGCCAGGCCGAGGATCTCACCGCTTCGAACCGACAGACTCACGTCATGGAACTCCGGGTCTCGGCTCATTCCTTCGATCTCGAGCACGACATCACCGGGGAGCGAGCGACGAGGCGGAAAGAAGTCCTTGATGGATCGGCCGACCATCAGCTCGATCATCCGGTCGATGGGGGCTTCCTCGATCGGGAGGGTTGCGATCTTCCTGCCGCTTCGCACGACGGTGACCCGGTCGGCGATTTCTATGACCTCTTCGAGACGGTGAGAGATGAAGAGGATCGCCTTCGCGTCCGCCCGCAGCTCCCGGATGAGTTCCAGAAGCTTGGATGCATCGCTACCCGGGAGCGACGAGGTCGGCTCGTCCATCAGGATCACCCGCGCATCGAGGGCTAGGGCCCGGGCAATCTCCACCAGCTGCTTCCTCGCTGTCGACAGCCGGCCTGCCGTCGATCCGAGCGGGACATCGGATGCACCCAGACTCGCCAGGGCCCGCGTGGCGGTGCTGTCGGCCAGCCGGCGGGAGAGCACCTGGTGTCCAGGCCCCACCGTTGGCTCCTGACCCAGGACGATGTTGTCCGAGACCGTTAAGTACGGCTCGATGGCCAGCTCCTGGGAGATCCCGACGATCCCAAGCTTCCTCGCTGCCGCCGGGCTGTCCAGCTTGACGGACTTGCCAGCGACAAACACTTCTCCAGCGTCCGCGTGGAGCGCGCCCGTCAGCACACCGGTCAGCGTGGTCTTACCGGCGCCGTTCTCGCCGACGAGGGCATGGACTTCCCCGAGTCGGAGGTCGAGCGAGACGGCGTCGAGTGCGGTGACGCCCGGGTAATGTTTCGTCACCTCTCGCAGCTCGACAAACGGGGCCGGATCGTCAGAAGTCATTGAGACTCACTCGGGGAGGTAGACAACTGCCTGGACCTCGAGGCGGCTCACGGGTGTTGGAAGAAGCTCCTTGACCTCGACGACGGTGCTGGCCGGGAGAACATCGAAAAAGGTGGATCGGATCCTGTCGTAGATGGGGAAGTCCCGCAGATCCCTGAAGAACTGCGTCACGTAGACGATGTTCTCCAATGTGCCGCCGAGATCGGTCACCGTCTCCTGCAGGCGGGACATGATGTACCAGGCCTGCGCGGCGATCGGGCCTTCCTTGGAGTCGGTCGACATGTCGCCGGTGTATCCGGCCTTCTCACGATCTTCCTCAGGAAGGTCCTGATACCCCTCGACGACCTTCCCGATGTCAGGGTCCGCAGCGACGATGCCGGCGAGGAAGACCAAATCGCCGGCTCGGCGGTACGGCGCGTACTTGGCAAGTGGCTTGGCGACACGCCCGGTTTCTCCCATCGCAACCTCCGTAGATGCCCTTTGGTATACCGAACCTACTCCCACTCTCTACAGGCTAACAAAGGATTCTGTTGCCTGCACGTGCACGCTGAACAGACAAAGTATATGGTATACAAATGGCAGCCTTCGGCACCGAGGAACGACGGGACCGATCGGATCGGCTGCCACCGGCGGACGATGAGGAGAGGCAGTTCGTGGACGAATCCGCAGAAGCTCTCCGGACCTTGCTGAGGAATCCGGCGGTCGTAACGATCGATCTGCATCGCGGCCATCTCGATCCGGAGGTGGCGACGCTGCCCCTCCCTGCCGACGCCGCCGAAGCGCTGGTCGCTCGAGTCGTGCCAATCCTCGATGAGTACCGCGGCCTCGGGCTCCCGGTCGTCCATCTGATCACGTCGTACCGGGACCCCGCCGAGATCCTCAGCAATCCCTACTGGCGGTTCCAGGCAGAGCGTCCTGCTAGCCCTCGGCGCGCCATCGCCGAACATAACCTCGAAGGTCGTCCCGGGCTCGAGCTGATGCCCGGCATCCTCCGACATGGAGACGTCACGGTCGAGACGAAGAAGCGATACGACTGCTTCCTGGGTACCGATCTCGAGTTCATCCTCCGTTCGGGAGGCCACGAGTCGATCCTGCTGTTGGGCGTCAACACGAACTCGTGTGTCATCGCCACCGGCATCGCCGCGTCGGTACGCGACTTCTCGGTCTTCTTCCTCGATGAAGGCATCGCGACGATGCTTGGCCAGAAGCTCCATGACGCGGCTCGCACTGTCATCGAGGCGTCGTTCGGCTGGTTCGTGACTCAGCGCCAAGTGATGGACGAGATCAGGGAGCTCCGAACCGGCGGGGATCAGAAGTCATGAGCGGCCCATCGGTCCGCAGCCGACCGATGGGAATCGTGGGCTCGAAGTGCGCGGGTCCAACCGGAATGAACGCACCAAGAGGGACACAACCAACACGAAATCCGCCAAGCGGGAAAGGAGGTTGCCGTGTCAAACGGTGACAAGACGGCCGATCTGGCCGGGCCCGGGATTTCCACCTATGAAGAGGTGGCCAAGGTGCTGCCCACCGACTACTCATCTCTGCTTTCTCCGATGGAGACCATGGAGGCGTTGTTTGCGGTTAAGGGGTATATCGAGGAGGGGTTGAGCCGGGAGCTGAACCTCCAGATGGTTCAGGTGCCGTTGATCGTGACCAGGGAGAGCGGCGTCAACGACATGCTGGATCGCGATGGTTCGCGAACCCCGGTCGAGTTCCCCGCCGGGCTGGGCATCGAGCCCCGTCTCAACGCTCAGGTGGTCCAGGCAGCGACCAAGTGGAAGCGTGCCGCCCTTGCCCAGTTCGGTTGTTCTGTTGGTGAGGGCATCAATACCGACATGAAGGCGATCCGCAAGGACTATTTCTTGGATCACGACCACAGCAGCTATGTGGATCAGTGGGACTGGGAACGGGTGATCTCTGCCGAAGACCGCAACCTCGAGTTTCTGCATGACGTCGTGCGCAAGATCTGGTCCGTGCTGGTGGGCGCCGGGCGGCATGCTCAGGAGCTGTTCCCGCAGTTGGCGGCCGCCGGGTATCAGGAGTTCCCCGATGAGTTGACTTTCCTGCATGCCGAGGAGATTCTGGAGATGTATCCGGATCTCCCCCGTAAGCAGCGCGAGACGAGGGTCATCCAGGAGTATCCGGCGGTGTTCATCACCGGTATCGGTTACACACTCGCAGACGGGTATCCGCACGAGAACCGGGCCGCCGACTACGACGACTGGATCACAGACGTCACGATGCACGACGGTCGGCCCGCCCATGGGCTCAACGGCGACATCCTGGTTTGGAACCCAGTCACAAAGCGGCGTCACGAGTTGACCTCGATGGGGGTTCGGGTCACCAAGGAGACGCTGGTGAAGCAGATGGAGATGGCCGGGCTC
>JABMPV010000342.1 GCA_013202595.1 bacterium | reverse complement strand
CACTTCACCGTGCGTCGAGGACGAGGACACAGCCGGGGGCGTCATCTGGCCGTCGTGAACGCGGCAAACGTTTGTGGTCGGGGCACTAGCGACCAGATTTCGATCTCCCGGTGTCGCCGTTCGTACCGGACGGGGGATTCCCGGTGGCCGGTGGTGGTCCGGTCGACGTCGTTTCCGAGGTACAGGACTCCGGTGGCATACCGCTGGAGGTCATCGCACCAGCCGTGTTGCTGAGCGAACCTCTTCCGGGCAAAGGTGATGCCCTGGGGCACATCGTGATCGAGTCGGCCGGTGTCGACTGGGTGGTCGTCGAAGGTGTCGCCCGCAGCCAGTTGCGCACGGGCACCGGCCACATGCCGGGGACGCCACTCCCGGGGCAGCCGGGGAACGCAGTGATCTCGGGTCATCGCACCACCTATGGCGCGCCGTTCGCCCATCTCGACGATGTGATGCCGGGCGACGTGATCACGGTCGAGACGGCCATCGGCGTCCATACCTACGAAGCGGTGGAGACTCGAATCATGTCCCCCCGGGACGTCTGGGTGGTCGAACAGTGGGATGGCGCATGGCTGACCCTGACAACGTGCCATCCGCGGTTCTCGGCAACCGAGCGTCTCGTGGTGGTGGCCAGACTCATCGACGGCCCGAACTCGACGGCAATCCTTGGGGGCACATCGTGATCGCCCGTGCCTATCGGTGGCTGCCGGGCCCTGCGCCGCTCCGGGTGGCCGTCATGATCGTCGCAACGGTGGCTGCACTGATCGCCCTGCTGTTTGTGTACGAATGGGTGGGGACCACCTTCATCGACCCGACCTTTGGCTGAGAGGGCGCGCAAATAGGCTCTCCCCGGGATCAAGTTTCGGCTTGCCGCAAGCCGAAACCTGATTGGACTTGCGAGCTATCTGCGCGTCCTCTGACCTCGGCCTATCGTTCGGTGCGCACATGCGCGTTCTGGTCCTCGACAACTACGACTCGTTCACCTTCAACCTCGTCCAGTACCTGGGTGAGTTGGGGGCCGACCCCGTCACCATCCGCAGCGATCAGGTTCCGGCGCGTCGAGCTCTCGAGGAGTATCAGCCCGATCGTGTGGTCGTGTCCCCCGGTCCGGGGCGCCCCGAGGATGCCGGGTTCTCTGTCGAGTATGCGCTGGTCTTTCCCGAGGCCGGCATCCCGACTCTCGGCGTGTGTCTCGGTCACCAGGCGATCGTGGTCGCATACGGCGGGACGGTCGATCGTGCCCCCGTCCTGAAGCACGGCAAGACCAGCGAGATAGCCCACGACGGCAAGGGCCTGTTTGTCGGCCTCTCGAACCCGTTCACTGCAACCCGGTACCACTCGCTTGCAGCCATGACGCTTCCGGACACCTTGGAGGTGACGGCCACCAGCGAAGAGGGAGTGGTCCAGGGGGTTCGTCATGTCGACCTCCCGGTCGCTGGAGTGCAGTTCCACCCCGAGAGCATCATGACCACCGAGGGCAAACGGCTGCTGGCGAACTTCCTGAAGTAGGCCGCCGGCTACCTCTCCATCACAGTGCCCAGCGGTCCGACCAGGACCGTGGGAAGTCCAGTCCCAATCCGTACACATATCGAATCAACTGGCCCTGGTGCTGCACCTCGTGTTCGAGGAGATCGAGCAGAAGGGCGCGTCGGGCATCGGTCCAATCGTCGATGGGCAGGGATCGAGAGAACTCTGTGGCCGATCGGTCCAACGCCCCGACCACCGAGTCCCCGCTCGTCGTCTCTGCTGCCGGCAGGGTGCAGGTGAAGCCAGCCCATTCTCCGGCCTGGAGCGCCGCCGTGTAGCTCTCCCGTGCGCCGACGACGCACCAGAACTGCGCCCCGATCGTGTTCGATGGGACGCCGAGGGTCTGTCCGAACGCATCGGGGGGAAGGTTCGAGGCGAGATCGCGATGCGCTGCGAAAGCAGCCTGGATGTGATCGAGAATGGTCTCCCGGAACTGTGTCATGAGTGCGGATCAATCCAGTCCGAGGACGGTGAGAAGTGCAGCATCGACACCCCATTGCTCTTCAGGGCTGAGCCTGCCGACGAGATCGCCGAGTCGGTGGACATCGACTGCGCCGATCTGTTCGACGAGCACGCGCGTGCGTTCGCCATCTATTTGGATCTCCGGTCGAAACGACGCGACCCGGGCGCTCTGCGATGTCGGGGCAATCAACACGACGGAGCGGGGAAGCAGTGCGTCGGATTGGACGATGATCCCGAACCGGCGACCGTGCTGCTCGTGTCCGACTCCCTTTGGAAGGCGAAGCGTGAGGATGTCACCTCTCCGCACGCAGTTGCTCCATCAGGTTGGCGACGGCGAGCATCTCGGCGCGATCTAGCTCGTCGGCTTCGAGCGCGGCGACCTCTTTGGCGAGTGCCTGCCGGTCCTTCAAGCGATCGGCAGCCTGGACCAGAGCGAATCTGATCGCTTCTGAGCGGCTCAATCCGGTGGACTCGAGCGTGCCGAGGGCGCGGAGGGCATCGTCGTCGAGTCGCACCGAGATCGCTTGGGCCATGTGGTCACCGTATCACGATTTGTATGACAGATGAAGAGCCCCGTCATGGGGCGGCATCAGAACGTGAAGCGGGTGACATCCTTGGGGAAGTCGAACCAGGCCATCGCCTTGACTGGAGCGAACTGCAGCAACCCTCCGGCATCGGCACCCTCCCAGGCGTCGGGCTCCGGCGAATAGCCCAGATCGTCGTACTTCCCGGTCATTGCCGTAGCGATGCGGGCTCCGAGGTCCAGCCCCGGTGGATCCGATGGACCCGATGTGCCTTCGAGAATGACGCTCTGGCGTCCGTCTTCGAGGTGAAGCACACAGGCGGGGTTGGCTCGCAGATTGCGGGCGTGCACCGTGTCGGGCGACCCGTCGTACCAGAGGCGCCCATCGAGCCACACGCCCCAGCGAGGCATCACATGGGGGCGGCCGTCGGGACGGGTGGTGGCCATCCAGTACTCGGTGGACTCCTCGAGTCGAGCGGCGACCCGACCCCAGTCCACCAGTCCCTCGGTGGTCGCCGGGACACCGTATCCCTCAGGCATCTCCGGTCGATCGCTGTGTGGAAGCTGCGTCATGGCGCCCGACCGTAGCGGGAGCAGGGGAGGGCCGGTGGAGACCGATCGACCCGTTTGGTCAGTGGCACTGTGCGGCACTGCCGCTGGCATGACACGGTTTCAGCCGGCCGGGGTGATGGCTCCGTCGTGGATCCTCAGCAACTCGTCGCCGA
The DNA here is from genome assembly GCA_013202595.1 of bacterium. Lineage (GTDB taxonomy): Bacteria > Actinomycetota > Acidimicrobiia > Spongiisociales > UBA11373 > JABMPV01. Next base: position 3,110 of record JABMPV010000342.1, on the reverse strand, counting down.
CCAGCGTTGTCACGGCTTGGCGTACTCGCTCCGGGGGATAGTTGGTTGTCTCGATCAGGTGGGCTTCATCTGCCGCCCCTTCCTCGACCACTGCCCGCAGGACGGCCCCTCGGACTTGGCGGTCCGAGCCATCGAACCGCGGTTGTTTGGGCGGCGGGACGTAGATGGATGGGTCGGCGCACCACCGGGCGACCGGGCACACCTCACACGCCGGGTTGGGACGGCACACGAGCGCGCCCAGTTCCATCACTGCCTGGTTCCACGTTCCTGCGTCGCCCGTCATGTTGACGGCGGCCTCGCTGCGGAGTTCGGCACCGTCGAGTGGCTCACCCACCCAGCGGCTGAGCACCCGCTTGACGTTGGTGTCCACCACGGCGACCTTCTCCCCCATGGCGATCGAGGCGACGGCGGCTGCTGTGTAGGGCCCGACCCCCGGAAGCGTCTCCAGCCCCTCGGCGTTGCCGGGCCAGGCGCCCTCGCTGACCATGACGGCTGCTTCACGGAGGCGGCGGGCCCGAACGGGGTATCCGAGACCCTGCCATGCCGCCAGCACCTCGCTCAGAGGTGCGGCCGCCAGATCGGCAGCCGTGGGATATCGATCGACCCAACGCTCGTAGTGCTCGATCACCCGGGAGACCTGGGTCTGCTGGAGCATGACTTCGCTCACCAGGATCAGATACGGATCCGAGGTCTGTCTCCACGGGAGGTCCCGTTTCTCTCGCCGATACCAGGCCAGGAGAGCGGTCGCTGTCGCCTGCTCAGGAGGGATTCTCGGTCCAGGTGCAGCCGAAGTCGCTATCGAGACGGCCGATCTTCACGGTGATCTCGGTGCCGGGTTCGACGAGGATGCCAGGGTCCTGATCCTGGAAGGCGACCACGCCAACCAGTTCGGGATCGGTCAAGGGCTCACACTTGTTGACGTCCCTGCCGTCCTCGTCCCAGTGGAACACCAGTCCTGCCGTTGCCATGACGTTCTCGGTCTCGCTCCTGGTCAGCCCTTCGAGGTCGGGGATGATCGATCCCGCCCTTCCGAAGATGACGGTGATCTCACTGTCCTTGGGGACCGCCATGCCCGTCTCAGGCGTCTGTTGGACGACGGTGCCGGCGAGGGCGGGATCCACCAGGATCGTGGTCGGGTCGATCCTCAGGATCAGTTGGGCTGCGTCGATCAGGGCCTGCAACTGGTCTACGGTCTTCCCGATGAGGTCGGGCACATCGGTCAGGGCGAAGCCGACGTTGACGGTGATGACCGTTCCTCCCACGACCCCACCGCCCGTTTGACTGGTCGGCCGGGGTGACTGGGAAGCAACCTTTCCGTCGAGGGGGTTGTCGGGCTCCAGTTCTACGTCGGCTCCCCGTTCGTAGGCCAGGCCTGCAGCCTCGATGACTGCCTGTGCGTCCTCGGGGCTGAGGCCGATGACGGAGGGGATCTCGCCCCTGGCGACACCGACCACGACGTTGATGACCGTCCCCGGTGCAACCTCTTGACCCGCTGCTGGATCCTGCTCGAACACTTCTCCGTCCCGCGCATGACCGAGCGTGATCGGCCGGTCGGTCCGGGATACTCCGAGGCCGGCGGCGCCGAGCAGGTCGGCTGCCACCTCGTACTGGCGGCCTTCCAGGCTGGGGACCGTGACCGGACCCGGTGCCTGGCCGACGCTGAGTTCGACCGTCGCACCGAACTCCGCCATTAGACCGGCGGCCGGGTCCATCGAGACGACCCGGCCGTGGTCGGGGTCGCCAAACGGCACCTCGGTAGGACTGCCGAAATCGACGATGAAGCCGAGTTCGGTGAGTATCTCCTGCGCAGCCTCGGGCTCCATGCCCGTGACATCGGGGAGAGCACTCGGCGTCGCCCCTTCTGAGACGAACACGGTGATGATCCCGTCTTCTCCGATTGACTCGCTTGCTGCTGGATCGGTTTCGATGACGAACTCCGCGAGGACCTCGGAAGACGGAATGCGCTCGATGCGGATCTGCTCGGGGCTGAAGCCGGCCTGGGCCAGTTGGAACAGGGCATCACGTTCGGTACGGCCGGTGACATCGGGGACCTCGATGGCGGTCTCGCCAGCGGAGATGGTCAGTGAGACCGCGCTGCCCTCCTCGGCGACCTGCCCGGCTGCGGGACTCTGGCTGATGACGAGGCCTGCGTCGACCACCAGCGAGGCCTCGAGCGTCACCTCGCCAACGACGAATCCCTCGTCCTCGAGAGCCGAGCGGGCTTCGTCCTGGCGAAGATCGAGAACCCGCGGCACTTCGTGGAGTGCGGGGCCGGCCGAGACCAACAGGGTCACCTCGCTGCCGGCGTCGACGACCTGGCCCGCCGCCGGGTCGGTCTCGATGACGAAGCCGGCGCCGATCTCGGTGCTGGTGGCCTCACTCTGGATGACCTCGAGGTCGAGAGCCTCCAGTTGGGCGGTCGCTGCCGGAGCGGCCTGGCCGTTCAACCCCGGAATGGTGACCGTCAGGACATCACCGGACGGGCTGAGAAGCTTCCAGAGGAGGACGACACCCAGCGCGAGCAGGGCGACTCCACCGACGACCGCTGCAATCACGGTGCTGCGATCGGAGCGCCCCGGCTCGTCGTAGGAGGCCGGCTCACGCGCCAAGTAGGGGTCACCTGGCCGGGCCGGTTCGAGGACACCTGCGACTGCAGCCGTCTCCTGCGCGGCGATGGAAGCGACTCCGAGAGCGGCCGGCACATCGCCCGCGAGGAATCTGTCGAGATCGGCGACCAGATCGCCGGCCGACCGGTACCGACCGTCCGGGTCCTTGGCGAGGCAGGTCATCACGATTGCTTCGAGGCCCTCGGGCACTGTGGGAGCGATCGCACGCAACGGGACGGGCTCTTCGCGAACGTGCTGGTAGGCGACGGCCACCGGGCTCTCGCCAGAGAATGGCGGCCTGCCGGCCAGCAGTTCGTAGAGCACCACGCCGAGTGAGTAGATATCGGTGCGATGGTCGGCACTCAGCCCCTGGGCCTGCTCAGGGCTGAAATAGGTGGCCGTACCCATCACGGCGCCGGTTCGCGTGAGTTGCTCGGTGTCGTTCCAGGCGAGGGCGATCCCGAAGTCGGTGACCTTCACTGCGCCGTCGGTGGTCAGCAGGAT
>JABMPV010000341.1 GCA_013202595.1 bacterium | reverse complement strand
GCGGAGCATCTGCCTGATCGTCGTCGCCGGCGACTCCGTAGTTCCCGATGTGGGGTGAAGTCATCACAACGATCTGCCCTGCGTACGAGGGATCTGTCAGGATCTCCTGGTATCCGCTCATCGCCGTGTTGAATACGGCCTCGCCCGTGGCGATCCCCTCCACTCCCACCGCTTCGCCCCTGAATACTGCACCGTCGGCAGTGACCAGAATTCCCTCGGTCATTGGGCGGCCGCGCAGTTCTCGAGTGTGATCCCACCCTGTCGCAGGGCGCGTGGTGATAACGGCATGGTGTCGGCCGACGGGCCTGTGACCCCCTTCTCGCACGAGAGCCGAGTTCTCGTCGAGCGTTCGAGGCGGGCAGTGGTCAGCGACTCGCCCCGCAGCGCCGGCACCTTGGGGATTGGATCAGGCAGCACTTCCACGAAGCCGTCGATATCGTCGAGGGTCGCCGAGATCCCCCCTCCGCTCATACCTTCAATGGTCGGGAGATGGTTCAAGATGCCTCCTCGATCGTCACTCGATCCAAGCCATCGATCTCCTCGACCGCAACGCTGACCCGCTCATCTGGCGACGTGGGGAGGTTCTTGCCGACGTAGTCGGGCCGGATCGGAAGCTCTCGGTGCCCCCTATCGACCAGGACGGCCAGTTCGATGCGCCGCGGCCTCCCGAGATCGACGAGGGCGTCGAGAGCAGCACGGACGGTCCGACCGGTGAACAGCACATCGTCAACGAGGACCACGACTCTGTCGTCGATCGGACCGGGCAGTCTCGTTGCACCGACCCTCGTCTTTGGGCGCAGGTCCAGATCGTCCCGATACAACGCTATGTCCAACTCGCCGACCGGCACCGGGGCTTCGATCTTGGCTATGTCGGCCGCCAATCGGATCGCACAAGGGACCCCGCGCGTGTGCACACCGACGAGGACCACATCCTCGACACCGCGGTTGCGTTCGATGATCTCGTGAGCGATTCGCCTGACGGCCCTCCGGACGTCCCCGGCGTCCATCACCTGGCGGGTCATGCTGCAGAAAACGCCACCACATGGGCAGCGTTGCAGGTCGAGATGTTCATGTCGTCGTCTCCTTGCCAGCCTCACTGAACCGGATTAAAGGAATCGGCGATACCGTAGCATGGACTTCTCCCGCGCTGTCGCAGCGCTCCCCGATGAACGCGAATCATGAGTCGGGACGCGCATCTCCGACGAGCGCGGACAGCACCCCATTGACGAACCTCCCACTGCGCTCCGTGGAATACGCAGTGGCCAGCCGCACGGCCTCGGCGATCACGACACTCGTCGGCGTGGCAGCGCGGTTGCGCAACTCCCACAGAGCCATGCGAAGCACCACCCTGTCGACAGGGGGCATGCGCTCGACCCGCCAGCCGCGCGACGCTTTGCCGATCGAGATGTCCAGTGACCGCTGCCTCGACACGACCCCATCCACGATCTCAGCAGCCGTCGGGCTCAGCTGGACCATGTCGATCTGCGCCTCGCTCTGCTCGGCCTCGTACAAGGCGGCGAGGGCGTCGTCTCGATGGAACAGACGCTCCAGACGGCGAAGCGGAGCGTGGTCGAGCAGCAGGGACTCACTTCCCTCGGTGGGTGCGAGATTGGCTGCCATGACGAGAGCCCCTACGGGCCGCAGCCTCTCCAGCCCGGCCAAATCGCCAAACCCGTCGCGGCACAGGGCCTGGAGGTCGGCGCCGTCACGCGCCGCCTGAGCCAATGCATCTGCGGCGGACCGGAGGTCGGCCCCGACGTCTGTCATGTGACCCTCGTCATGTAGTCACCGGAACGGGTGTCCACCTTGATCCGGTCACCCTGCTCGACGAACAGAGGCACCTGGACCAGCAGACCGGTCTCGACCGTCACCGGCTTGGTTGCGCCCGACACCCTGTCACCCTTCACTGCAGGCTCCGCCTCGGTCACTTCGAGGTCGACCGAAGCCGGCAGGTCGACGGTGACTGCGGTGTCCGCGTAGATGCCGAGACGCACGGTGTCGCTCTCGCGCAGGAACTTGGAGACGTCACCCACCTGGTCTGCAGTGAGCGCCAACTGGGCGAACGTCTCTTGGTCCATGAAGTAGTAGGCCAGGTCGTCGCGGTACAGGTACTGAAAGTCCCTGCGGTCGATGATCGCCTGATCGACCGGTTCGTCCGCCCGGAACGTCCGGTCGACCACCGCCCCTGATGCGAGATTCTTCAGCTTCATCCGGACGAACGCCCTGCCCTTGCCCGGTTTCACATGCTGGTAGTCCACGATCTGGAACAGTCCATTGTCCAGATTGAGCGTCATCCCCGGACGAACGTCATTGGTCGAAATCATCGCAGCAGCATCTCCCGTGAAGAGTTGGTGAGCACCTCGGGCCCGTTGTCAGTGACGAGGACCATGTCCTCGATCCGCACGCCGCCGACTCCGGGGAGGTACACACCCGGCTCGACGGTTATCGCGTCGCCGGCCCGAAGCGGATCATCGTTGCCACGTCGCACCCATGGCTCTTCGTGGATCTCGAGGCCCACACCGTGGCCGGTGCTGTGCAGGAAGTGCTCCTCGTATCCATAGCCCCTGAGGACCTCTCGCACCGCTTCGTCGACGTCGCCGCACGCGACTCCGGGAGCAGCGGCGTCGATCCCCGCCTGCTGGGACTCGGCGACGGCCCGGTAGACCCTGGCCATCTCCGCGTCCGCCTCGTCACCCATCCACACGGTGCGGCTCATGTCGGAGTGATATCCGTCGACGACGCAGCCGTAGTCGAGCAGCAGGAGACCCGAGTCGACCGGATTGGAGCCCGATCGGTAGTGGGGAACCGATGCCCCGGCTCCGGCCGCGACGATCGGCTCCCAGTTGGCGGCTTCGCCACCGGCCCGGCGCATGGCGTCGACGAGCGCCCACCCCAACTCCCGTTCGCTGGCCGACGATGCCACGAGATCGGACAGCACGGTGAACGCTGCGTCGCCTGCGTCGGCGGCCGCGCTGAGCGCCGCTACCTCGTCGTCGTCCTTCGTCCTCCTGAGACTCTCCACGATTCCCATCGTGGGAATGGTCTCGATCCCGATGCTGGACGCGAAGGTGCGCAGGAAGTCCCAGGTCACGGTGCCCGCTTCCAGCGAGACCGAAGTAGACCCTTCGAGCGCTGCGCCGATAGTGTCCCACAGCCCCGAGGTGTACACCACCAGGTCGGCACCGGGGAGATCGGCGACCAGGCCCTCGGCCATCTCGCCGTAGCGCCCGTCGGTGATGAAGGTCACTGATCCGTCGGGCCGCACCACGATGAACGCGTTGCTGCCGGAGAAGCCGGAGAGGTAGCGGATATTGGGGAGGCCCGACACCAGGAACGTCCTGTCGAGACGCTCAGAGAGGGCGGCCATCCGCGCAGCATGTTTCATGAGACCTCCTGGATGCCGACGGAGTCGAGGGCGGCATCTACGGTAGCGGAGCCTATGTGGCGGACCACCGGGGCCCCGATGTCTTCGAGCAGGACCATCCGCAGTCCGTCACCGTCACGCTTCTTGTCGAGGCGCAGGTATGAGCGCACCGCGTCGGCAGAAGCATCGGGGGCAGCGATGGGCAGGCCGAGCGACTCGATGATCGATCGCTGCCGCTCCTCTCCCGCGAATCCCGTCTCGATCCGTGAGGCCGCACCGGCGGCCACCATCCCGATCGCCACAGCATTGCCGTGCTCGAGGCCGAGGGCCGACTCCACCGCGTGGCCGATGGTGTGGCCGTAGTTGAGGATCGCCCGCTCCCCCTGCTCCGTCGGATCCCTCTCCACCACGCCCGCCTTCACCGCGATGGATCGCCGCACGACTTCCTCGACGTCGGCACCGAGACCATCCCGCTCATACAGATCCACCAACGCGGGGTCGGCGATCAATCCCGTCTTGAGTGCCTCGGCGGCGCCGAGGCGGGTGAGATGGATGGGAAGGGCATCGAGCACGTCGGCGTCGACGATCACCCGCGTCGGGTGATGGAACGCGCCAACGAGGTTCTTGCCGCCGAGATTGACGCCCGTCTTGCCACCGATCGACGCATCGACGGCGCCGAGCAGCGTGGTCGTCACGAGAATGGACTCGACACCTCTGAGATAGGTGGCCGCGACGAACCCAGACAGGTCGGTGACCGTCCCGCCGCCGACTCCGATCACCGTGTCGAGTCTGCTCAATCCGAGGTCGTTGAGCCACGCATAGATCTCGGCCGCCACGTGCAGATCCTTGGCTGCCTCACCATCGGGCAGCACACGCACCTCGGCGCGAAGGCCGGCCGATCTGATGGACCGGGCCACCGACCGGGCGATCACCGAGGGCCCCGACTGCGTGAGCACGGCGACGCACGACCGCTCGCCGACTCCGTCGAGCACCGTCGCCGCATCCAGGACCCCGCGACCCAGGATTATGCGCGACGCAGTTCCGATCAGGATCTCCTCAGCCATGCCACCACCTCCTCTGCAACCGTCCGGGGTGGCCGATCGCCATCGACCGCGACGCTCGCCGCGTCATCGTATGCGTCGCGCCGCTCACCGAGAATCGCCTGGAGGCCCGCTGCCACATCGCCCGACACCAGTGGCCTCCCCGACCCGTCACCGACGCGGGCAGCCAGCGTCGCCACCGGGGCCTGGAGCCACACAACGGTGCCAGAAGCGGTCATGACATCACGATTCGCCCGGCTGAGAACCGCACCGCCACCACAGGCCACGACGCATTCGGTTCCGGCGACACCAGCGAGAGCTACCGACTCCCGTCTCCGGAATCCGGCTTCGCCCTCAGCGTAGAAGATGGCCGCCACCGTCATCCCCGCATCGGACTCGATCAGTGTGTCCAGGTCGATGAAGGGCAGGGCCATGAGATCGGCGACGATCTCACCGACCGTCGTCTTCCCCGACCCCATCATCCCGATCATCCAGAGAGTGCCGGCCATCAGAATCCCGCGAGGCGCTCCCGGTACGCGGCCGCGTTGGTGCGGAAGTCGCCAACGGTGTCACCGCCGAACGAGCGCATGGCCTCGTCTGCCAGCACCAACGCAACCATCTGCTCTGCGACCACACCGGCTGCGGGGACGGCGCAGGTGTCGGTCCGCTCGCGAAACGCCACGTCGGCTTCCTTGGTGTCCACGTCGACGGTCTGCAGAGGGCGCATCAGGGTGGAGAGTGGCTTCATGGCCGCTCGAACCCGCACGACATCGCCTGTGGTCATCCCGCCCTCGATCCCGCCGGCGCGCCCGGTCGTCCTGGTGAACTCACCATCGACGTAAGCGATCTCGTCGTGAGCCACCGAACCCGGCCGGTAGGCCGTGTCGAGCCCATCACCGACCTCGACCGCCTTGATCGCCTGGATGGACATGAGCGCGAACGCCAGCAGGCCGTCGATTCGCCTATCCCAATGTACGTGGCTGCCGAGGCCGGCGGGCACGCCATGAGCCACCACCTCGACCACACCGCCGAGCGTGTTCCGATCGGCATGCGCCCGCTCGATCTCGTCGACCATCGCAGCGGCGGCAGCAGAATCGAGCACCCTGACAGGGGACTCATCAATCCTCGCCAGGTCTTCCGGGCCGGGAATCACGCCGTCGGGAGCCCTCGCGGCGCCGATCGCAACCACGTGGCTGAGGACGGTCGACCCGATCTCGGCCAGCAGTTGCTTCGCCAGGTACCCGGCGACCGTCCGAGCGGCGGTCTCTCTCGCTGACGATCGCTCGAGAATGTCTCTGGCGTCCCTGGTGTCGTACTTGAGCATCCCCGACAGATCGGCGTGACCGGGCCGCGGGGTGGTCATCCTCCGCCGCGCCTCGCCGGGGAGCGGAGACATCTCATCCTCCCACTTGGGCCATTCCGTATTGCGGATGACGACGGCCACAGGGCCACCGATCGTGATGCCGAAGCGAACGCCGCCCATGATCTCGAGCTCGTCCTGTTCGATCTGCATACGGCGGCCCCTGCCGAATCCGAGCCGGCGCCTGGCCAACTCGTGTCCTATCCCCTCGGGGGACACGGAGAGACCTGCAGGCAGGCCTTCGATGATGGTGACGAGACCCGGCCCATGAGACTCGCCCGCAGTGAGAAAACGCAGCATGAGGACGGAGGATAGGTTGCCGTTGATCATGCGTCAGTCGTCAGTCGTCAGTCATCGATTCCCGGGGAACCTGAATGGGGAACCCGCAGGGTTCCCCAAGAAACCGACCCAAGGGAGGTTCCCGGAACCGACCTAAGGGAGGTTCCCGGCGAACCTGAATGGGGAACCCGCAGGGTTCCCCCAAGGAACCGACCTAAAGGAGGTTCCCGGAACCGACCCAAGGGAGGTTCCCGGCTACTTCAGGACGGCCTGGCCGACGGCCAGCGAAAAGGCGTTGTCGCCGTAGGTGAACACCCCGCCGGTCTCGGTGAGGCTGACCACCTTGAACTGTCCGTTCGGCCCGAAGGTCTCGCCTACGCCCACGGTGTACGTCTCGCCGTCGACTGTCAGCACGGCGACGAGTACGCCACCCTGCTCACGCACCTCCAGCAACGCCACGCGGGTGCTGCTCGGCGTGTCCGGCCCGGTCGTCGATGTCGTGGTCTCACCCGGAACCGTCGTAGTCGTCTCACCCGGAACCGTGGTAGTCGTCTCACCCGGAACCGTGGTAGTCGTCTCACCCGGAATCGTGGTAGTCGTCTCACCCGGAATCGTGGTGGTCGTCTCACCCGGAATCGTCGTGGTGGTCTCACCAGGGATGGTGGTCGCACCGGCGTCGATCAATGGCTTGAAG
>JABMPV010000340.1 GCA_013202595.1 bacterium | reverse complement strand
GTGTAGATCTCGCCGGGAAGACTGCCGACCCTGTCGCTCGTGTGCACGACATCAGCCCACGGTGTGACCATCACCTTCCATCCGGCCTTCACGGCATCGACACAGAATTCGGTCTCCTCGAAGTACATGAAATAGCGCTCAGGGAGCAGTCCTATCTCCTCGAGCACCTCTCTGCGGACAACGAACGAGGCGCCCGGCGCGAAGTTCACCTCCTGGACGCCGCCCCGCATCAGGTGATTGGCACGCTCGCCGCGTCGCATCAGGATGCTACGCCCGCCTGCCGCCCAGTCGATTCGGCCGCCCTGAGACTGGATCGTCGGGAAGTCTGCCTTGCCTTCGAGGATGCGGCACCCGACGATGCCGGCCTTCTCATGCTTGCCGAGCACCCTGACCATCCATTGGAGGGATCGGGGCATCGGTTCGGCATCGGGATTGAGGATCCAGATGGCATCCGCCCCGTCTTCGAGTGCGGCGCGAATCCCCACGTTGTTGCCCCCGGCGTATCCCAGATTGCCCCCGGACTCGAGCACCAGCGGTGTCCCGGCACGCAGTTGGGCCACGTCCTCCTCGCCCGATCCATTGTCCACCACGCAGACGGTCAGGTGGCCCGAGCGATACTTGACCTTCTCGACGGCCTCCACGGCCCGTAGTGTCTGGGCGGCCTGCCGATGATTGAGGACGATTGCCCAAACCCTCGGCTGGCTCACGCCGGATCTCCCGTCAGACCGGCCACCACGGCAGGCAGCGAATCCTTCCAATGGGGCAGCGGATCGAGACTCAGATCCACCAGGTGCTCCGAAGCCATCACCGAGTACGCCGGCCGCCGGGCCGGCGTCGGGTAGTCATCAGTGGAGCACGGTGCGATCTGGTCCTGGTCGATGCCGGCGAGTCGCACCGACTCGCGAGCGAACTCGAACCATGTCGTCACACCCTGGTTGGTGAGATGCAGTCGGCCGGATGCCCCCGCATCCATCGCCGCCAGGGTGGTCGCAGCCAGGTCGTCCACCATCGTTGGGCATCCGTACTGGTCATCGACCACCGTGAGGCTCCGTTCCGCGGCCAGTTTGATCATCGTGGCGACGAAATTGGGATGAGTGCCCGAGACCAGCCATGACGTCCTGATGATGAGGCAGGCCGGGTTGGCCGCCAGAGCGGCCTCCTCACCGACCAACTTCTATCGGCCGTAAGCGTTGACCGGGTCCGTTGGTGATGATTCGACATACGGCTCGGACCCATCGCCGGGAAACACGTAGTCGGTGCTGTAGGTGACGAACGGGACTCCGGCAGCACCGGCCCACCCGGCCATCACGCCCACCGACTCCCCATTGATCAGGGTGGCGAGTGTCTCATCCTCCTCGGCGCGATCCACAGCCGTGTATGCCGCGCAGTTGATGATCCCGTCGGGAGCGAGCGTGTCAAGAATCGCCGGCAGATCGCCCGGACGCGACAGGTCGAACTCATCGACATCGATGTATCGGGCATCGGGCAGCAGCGCCCGGTATGCGGTTCCCAACTGACCGGACGTGCCGACGATCAGCATCACTCACCCACGATTTCGGAGCGCTCACCGAGCGTCATCTCGACAAAGCTCGGCGGAGCCGAACCCCGCAGTCGGGCTCCCCTGCCGAGCAACGAATCGCGCACACGCCAGCCATGGATCTCGGCATCCTCCATGATGATGGACGACTCCACGGCAGCGTCGGTCAGCCGGCACCCATTGCCGATCGAGGTCTGCGGCCCGATCACCGTGCGGCTCATCTGCACGCCATCTCCGATGACCGCCGGGCCGGTGATGTCGCAATCGACCAGTTGCGAGTCCGCCCCCACGTGCACCGAACCCCGCACCCTGGTGTCGATGAGTTCGCCCTGGATGTCGCGAGCGAGTTCCTCGATGACCAGTTCCTGGGCGTGCAGGAGATCTGTCTTGGTGCCGGTGTCCTTCCACCAATTCCGCACCACCGATGCCCGGACGGTGCGATCGTTCTCGATGAGCCACTGAATGGCGTCTGTGATCTCCAGTTCGCCCCGGGGCGATGGCTCGATCGTGTCGACCGCCTCCTGGATGGCGTTGTCGAACAGGTACACGC
>JABMPV010000339.1 GCA_013202595.1 bacterium | reverse complement strand
TGTCCGAGCCGGTATCGAATTCAAAGACGGAATCCAGACCGAAAGGAGCACCCAGGAATCAAGGGACGCCGCCTAACCACCCCACCCCATCCACAGGATTTGGCGATATCTCATCGACACTCACAAAGACACTCTGGCGGGTTGTGCTATCGATGGTGCTGGGCGTCCGATAGAGCATCGCAACATTGCCAACACTGCGGCCGGTTTTGAGGAACTGACAGTGTGGGCGCGGCACCTCGATGCCGACCGGGTTGAGATCGAGGGATCCGGGAACTTCGGGCGCCCCGCAGCTGTCGCTCTCATCGAGTCCGGTCTCGTTGTGGTCGAGGTGCCACCCCAGATGACTGCCAAGGCCCGCAAGGGCACCCGGACGGGAACCAAGACCGATCAGGTCGACGCGTTGCTGATCGCCAGAATCGGTTTACGTGATGACGATCTGCCACCGCCACGACCAGTAGGCCCTATCGAGGATCTCCGTTTGCTGGTTGGGTTCCGTCGTCAACTGGTCGAGGAACGCAACCGGGCGGTGAACCGTGTCCATGCTGATCTAGAACAGCTGGTTCCCGGCTATCAGCATCGGGTCAGTGGCCGGCTCACGATTCCGGGGAATCTGACCAGAGTCATGCGCCTCCTCACCGGTGACACATCAGCACGCGCCTTGATCGCCAAGAATCGGATCCGACGAGTCCGAGACCTCAACCGCCAGATCGATGAACTCGCCGCGGTGATCCGATCAACGGTGACGGAGTCGCACACCACACTGACCGATATCGATGGTGTCGGCGAACTCGTCGCCGCGGAGATCCTGGCCCACGTCGGAGCCCCTCACCGCTTCGCCACCAAGGCCAAGTTCGCGATGGCCAACGGCACAGCCCCGCTCGAAGCCAGCTCAGGACGAGTCCGCCGCCACAGACTCAACCGCGGAGGGAACCGGCAACTCAACAAGGCCATCCACACCGTCGCGATCACCCAAATCGCCCGACCCGACACTGAAGGCCGCCGCTACTACGAACACCGACTCGCCACGGGCAACAGCGAACGAGAAGCCATCCGAGCCCTCAAACGCAGAATCTCAGACCGCATCTGGACCCACCTCCAAACCCCAACATCCATCCCAAACTGGACATAGGAGCTCATGCGATACGAGCGGATGCGCGAGGAGACACTCGGTGAGATGCGGCACCTGGCTCATGTGCTCGATCTCCCTTACGACATCGATCAACTCGCGGTTGCCGTGGAGCGGCGTGCGTACGAGAACATCCCGGCTGATCGGAAGGGCCCGGGCAAGTTCGTCAGGAACACCCAGGTTGGTGGCTGGCGCAACGACCTCGAGCAGCAAGAGATCAAGAGGATCGAGAACGGCCTCGGTGACTTCCTGACCGAACACGGCTACGCCTTCGTGGACGGTGAAGGGGGTTCGTGATCGTGTTGGCGTTGGGTTTGATGCGCTCCTGGCGTTACGACGTTGGAGGGTCGGCCCACGTCCCAGCGTTGGTCCTGTTGACAACGGGAGGACGCATCTGATGCCGGTGCCGATGTTGATCACAGAGAAGTTCGTGTTCATCCACGTTCCGAAGACCGGGGGCGACTTCATCCGACGGTTGTGCTCTCGGCACATGCCGAAGGAATGGATGGTGGACACGGAGACCACCAAGCACGGCGCCGACCTTGATATCCCTGAGGAGTATCGTCATCTGCCCAGATTCGCTCTGGTGCGGAACCCATGGGATTGGCATGTGTCGTGGTATCACTATCTCATGGGCTCCGGACGACCCGAGCACCATCGCGATCGGGTCAAGGAGCAGAATCCGGGATTCGTCGAGTTGACCGATGGGTTCACCAACGACTTCCCTACGACGATGAGGCGGCTGTATGACCCGGACCTCGCACAGTCCATGACGGGACTGGCGCGGAGGGCATCGTCCGAGGGAGTGGACCTTCTTTCGATGCGCCTCCGTCGTCAATTGGGCGACAGCCTCGACAGGGATCTGACAACCATTGGGAAATTCGAGAACCTGCGGGATGAGGTCCAAGGCTTCCTGAGTCAGATCGGCGTCCCATTGAGTGACAGGTTCCGATTCGAGCTGTTTGAGCGCCCGGCCGTGAACCGTTCCACGCGCGCTCGGTATCAGGACTACTACGACGAGCAGCTTGCAGGCCTGATCGGGGCCAGGGCATCGTGGATCACCGACAGGTGGGAGTACTCCTTCGACGATTCCGGCGATGCCGCTCACGACGCCGATCCATCCGGCTGATTGGCGCATAGCGGTGCTGGTATCGTGTTTAGGTCGCCACTTCGGTGGGAGAACACTCGTGAGCCTCGCTTGGTGAGTCAGAAGGTCGGGGATGCGGCCGAATAGCCCTCGATCGAGGTCCGGAAGGGACGATGACGCTGTGAACGAGACAATGGTGGTGCCGTTCGATGAACGGGATCGGAAGGCCGTGGATTTTCGGCGGCAACTCGAGGTGTTCGAGGCGGATCTCGCAGCAATCGAGAGGGTTGGTGGGCGCGTCGAGATCGAGAGGATGCGCCATCGGATGGCATACGATTCGCTGCTCTCGGAGAACGCCGCGCTGCGCGAACGGGTCTCGGGGCACTCGTCCTGGCTCGAGGAGGCAGTAGACCATGAGCGTGCCCGTCACCGAGCGGCCTTCGAGGCTTCCCTGAGAGAGAGTGCGGCGCTCCGCGACGCCATGAGGAGAGCGGTCGCCCAAGAGCGTGCCACCATCAAGCGTCTCCGGACCCTGCGCGGTGCACTCGGGTATCAGTTGAAGCGCGCGGCGCCGAAGAGGGTGGTTCGTGGCGTTCGGCGACGGTTGCGCAAACGGGGGGGCCGCTGATGGCGCACGACCATCCTCCAATCGATGTGGTCATCCCGGTCTTCAACGGACACGATGCCGTCGAACGTTGCCTGTCGTCGGTGATTCGTGGCACCCACGGCGACCACGTTCGAATAGTCGTCGCCGACGACGCCAGCACCGACGTCCGGATCAGCAAACTGCTCGAGTCGTTCGCTGCGATGGATGAGAGAATCCAGGTGATCCGGCGGCCGGAGAACCTCGGCTTCGTTCGAAACTGCAATCTCGCGATGCAGGAGTCTGGTGCCGACATCGTGCTGCTCAACAGCGACACCGAGGTACCAAACGGATGGTTGGAGCGGCTCCATAGACTGGCTTGGTCCGGAGATCGCATCGGTTCGGTGACGCCGCTCTCGAACAACGCAACCATCTGTTCTGTCCCGACTTGGTTGGAGTCCAATCAGATCCCCGACGGCCTCGGCGTCGATGCGCTCGATGTGATCGCCCAGGAGACGGGCACAGGAGAGTGGATCGAAATCCCGACGTCGATCGGGTTCTGTGTCTACTACCGACGAAGCGCGTTGGGCGAAGCGGGCTATTTCGACGAGAAACTCTTCGACAAGGGGTATGGCGAGGAGAACGATCTCGCGCTCCGGATGCGCGATAGCGGCCTCCTGAATCTGCTGTGCGACACGGTATACGTGTATCACGAGGGCGGCGTGTCGTTCGCCGAGGAGGGGGCGCGAAGGTTGTCCGAGAATCTCGATGCTCTTGGTTCTGTCTGGCCGACATACCACCAACTCATTCACGACTACATCGTTCGGAACCCGTTGTGGGGCGTGCAGGCCAGGTTCGGCCTCGGACAACTGCACGCCGCTCGCTCTGACCGTCTCCGCGTCCTCTATGTGCTCCACAGCCGCCTGTGGTCCGGTGTCATCGGTGGTACGGAGTTCCACGTAATGGATCTTGTCGAGAGAATCGAGGGCCACACCGACCCTCTCATTCTGTCGTTCGACGAGCACGGAAACGGGCTGTTGCAGTGGCGAGTCGGGGGCGTGATCGGCTCGTTCCCGCTGCCAGGGGATTCGCTCAGCATCAACCCGGTGGCGTGGGTTCGGCGGCTGCTCGGTGTCGGAGTGGATGTCGTTCACATTCAGCACGCGATGCGATCGCCACTCGAGTTCGTCGAGGCGCTGCTCGACCGGGCCGAAGATGTAGGTGTGCCGGTCATCTGGACGTTTCACGACTACTTCACCCTCTGCCCATCGGCCCACCTGCTCGACGCCAGATCGGGCGACGCCTGTGTCAGTCTCGGCTCCGATGGCACCTGCACGGGGTGTGAGAATCTCGCTCTCGTCAGTGCCGGGATGAGCGTGGTTGAGTGGCGACGTCGGTGGGGCGGGCTCACCGAGCGGTGCGCGAGGGTCCTTGCACCGTCGCCGGCCGCGGCAGCCATTATCGAGAGCGCTCAACCGACGCTGCGGGGACGTATCGACATCGAACCGCACGGGGTGGCCGGAGTCACCGGCACGGCAGAGGAGCTTCCGGAGGGCGACCCGGAAGCGGGAATCGTCGAACCGCGCCACATCGCGATTCTCGGCTACGGCGGTGCCCATAAGGGCGACGGGGTTCTGAACAACGTCGTCGACCTGGTCACCGACCTCAACGTCACCTGGCACCTGCTCGGCCGGAAGGCGTATGGAGGCGACCACGACAACGTCATCGTCCATGGCAATTACGACCGTGACTCCCTTCCAGAGATCCTCAGGTCGAGCAATATTGGACTGGTGGTTCTCCTCTCACCGTGGCCCGAGACCTACTCCTATACCCTGTCTGAGGCATGGCAGTGTGGCCTGCCCGTCATCGGCTCGCGCCTCGGCGCTATCGGCGAGCGGATCGAGATCTGGGGCGGCGGCGTCACGGTCGACCCGTTTGATGCGGAGGACATCGCCGGTGCGGTTAGGAGCGCCGTGGCGGACACCGAATCGTACGAGAGACTTTCGGCTGAGGCGCGGCGAGCCGGCCTCAGCCTCAGGACCTTGACCGACATGGCGACGGCGTACGAGGAGTTGTACGACTCGGTGGCCGGAGGCCGCCACGCTGCGTTGATGGCTCCACCGATCCTCGAGCCTGATCTACGCGAGATGGAGGGGTGGCTCGGCGCGTTCGTATCCCCGGTCGAGATCGGATCGAGGCGCGGGCGGCTGGCATGGAGCTGATCCTCGTTACAGGGATGCATCGCACCGGCTCGTCAGCGATCACACGGGTCATCAACATCCTTGGCGCCGATATCGGCCCAGTTGGCGACCTGATGGCAGCCAAACCCGACAACCCGACCGGGTTCTGGGAGAACCAGCCAATCGTCCAACTCAACGACGATCTAATCTCTCAACTCGGCGGGAGATGGGATGACCCACCGGTCGTCTCGAGCGATGACTGGCCGGAACGGGTGCGCTTTCGGTCGGCAAGAAGCCGCGCCGAGAGGATCCTGCAAGCGTTCGATGCAGATGTCGCGGTCGTGAAGGATCCGCGGCTTTCCCTGGTTCTCCCATTCTGGCGCTCGTTAGCGGTGGTCAGGCGAACGGTGGTCTGCACTCGGTCCCCAATTGCTGTATCCAACTCCCTCTTCCGGCGCGATGGAATGGAGCCTGATCGTGGCGCCGAGCTCTTCTCGAAGTACCAGGTAGCGGCCTGGCTCGACGGTGTAGACCCATTGGTTGTTGCATATGAGGACCTGCTCCGTGATCCGGTGGGGGAGACCAAGCGCATAGCGCAGGGTCTGAGCCTCCCGCCTCCGAGTGCCCGGATCCTGAGCGCTGTCCGAGGACACGTCGACGCTGCACTCGATCACGGAGTCGGCGAGACCGGCGAGATGACGACGGAGTTGGCACAAGCGAACGCTGTGGATCAACTCCTTAGAAGCGGGGATTCTTCGCTCCTCGATCCGATATTCGCAACATATCAGGGTCGCCTTCGCGTCGAAGCGGGACACGAGGCAGATCGTCGAAGGCTTCGGGTTTCGAGGCAGGCAATCCGCGATATGACTGGTCAGCGGGATCGTGTGTTGGCGTTGGTGGAGGAGCGTGAGGGGGAGCGGGATCAGGCTCGTTATGATTGGCAGCAGGCGGTTCTCCTGACGGAGCGCCTCCAGGTTCAGCTGAGACAGTCAGAGGAGCGCGCGGCGCAACTCGGGTCGAATCTCGAGGCGCAACGAGAGTTGGACTCGGCATTGCGCAGGGGTCTTTCGAACGACGGCCGGGTTGGACGACCACAGGAACGGGACTCTTCGGAGCAGGGCTCATGAAGGTGGGACTCGTAGTCGAGCGCATTCCCCTGAGAGCTGAGATTCCAGGCACTCCGCTTGCCGCAGAGGACCTGGTGGAGCTGTCCTCTCGGATCGACCTGGCCGTCTTCGCCGACCTGGAGTCGGGGGGTGCGGATCTCATTCGCTCAGCCGGATGTCCGGTGGCGGTGTCGGAGAAGCGGGGGATGGTGAACACTCGCTCTCGGAGGTTGGTGACAGACAGGAGCGCTGTTGCGTCTGCGGTCAAGGACCGGGCACTATCCCAGGGCCTCGATGTGCTGCTCTACGACGAGGTCATCCGTGCCGATCTCAGCTGGTATGAGCCCGACCTCGCCGGGATCCCGCGCGGTGTCGTGCTCGGTAGCGGTCCGATCGCAGATCAACGCATGGTGCTTGAGCACCCGGTACTTGTCGTATCAAAGGGGATCGAGGTCTGGCAGTCGCTGGGGATGTTGGCCTCGGCGGACTTCGTGGTCTCGGATGCATCGCTCGATGGTTTCGGCGTTCGAGGTATGGAGGTTCCCCGCTATCGCTGGAGTACGCACAGGGGATCTGCAGAATCCATGCCCATCTCATCGGCGAAGCTGATCGCCGTCGTGGCGCTCACAGACACGAGGGTCGGGTTTGCGTCAGTAGTCCGAGACATCGATTCCGAGGGAGAGATCCCGGAAGACTGCCTGGTCTGCGTCATCGCTCCTGATGTTCGCCTCGGAGCAGAATCGGTCGCCGCTCTGATCATCGAGGGTGCGCCCTCCCGACTCCAAGGCCAGATAGTGGTGGTTCCGCCCGCCGAGGACGGAATCGCGTGGAGGCTTCTGAAGAGGGCCGATCTGGTGGTGGCGAGACGGCGAACCGACGCGGTGTCGCCGGCGGTAAGAGCATCGACCGCGCCGTGCATAGCGCCGCCGCCCGTTGAGGACTCGGCCGCGATGCTATTCGACGGCCCTCCGCCGGCCGTTCGATCGGTCGGCAACGGCGTCGAGATGGTCCAGGTCGAAAGCTTGCCATCCACGGTGATAGGTGCCGTCGATGCTGCGTTTGTGAGGGGCGCCGCCTCGGTGGTGCTC
>JABMPV010000338.1 GCA_013202595.1 bacterium | reverse complement strand
CGTCCACCCAGTCCACCACTTCGGTGAGCGGCGTCCCCGGCGTGAAAATGGCGGCCAGGCCCTGCTTGGCAAGCACATCGATGTCCGCCCGCGGGATGATCCCTCCGCCGAACACGACAATGTCGCTCGCATCCCTCTCTGCCAACAGTTCCACGACCCTGGGGAACAGCGTCATATGTGCTCCGGAGAGCACCGACATGCCAATCCCACCAACGTCCTCCTGGATTGCGGTCTCGACGATCTGCTCCGGGGTCTGATGCAGACCCGAGTAGACGATCTCGTTGCCGGCGTCCCGAAGTGCGCGTGCGATGACCTTGGCACCGCGATCGTGCCCATCGAGGCCTGGTTTTGCAATCAGAATGCGGCGAGGCATGACGTGTGCGAGGTTAGCGCAGAGCCGGACGGGCTCACGCGTTGATCACACCTTCTCGAGAGGGGCCCAGGCGAGCAGCAGACGCTTCCGCACTCCCTGATCGAATGCGACGGTGGCTTCTGCCTTGTCACCGGCGCCGGCGAGCGAGACCACGGTGCCAACCCCCCAGTGCTGATGGCGGACACGATCCCCCGTGGTGAGATCGGTTCCAGACACGGTCGAACGAGGTGCCACCGCCTCCTTGTCGGCTCGCCGAGACCGGGCCGATACGGATTCCATCAGGGAATCGGGGATCTCACCGAGGAACCGGCTGGGCGAGTTCCAGTTGGTCGCTCCGAACAGCGTCCGGGTAGTGGTGAAGCTCAGATAGAGCCGCTGCTTCGCCCTGGTGAACCCGACGTAGGCGAGACGCCGCTCCTCCTCGAGTTCATGCGGATCTCCGAGGGACCTCATGTGGGGGAAGATGCCCTCTTCGAGGCCGCCGATGAAGACCGCCGGGAACTCGAGGCCCTTTGCGTTGTGCAGCGTCATCAGGGTGACTGCACCGGAGCCGTCCTCGATCGCATCGACATCCGACACGAGGCTGATGGCTTCGAGGAACAGTTCGACCCGCCGGATCCCCGGCATCTCGTCCCACGGCTGATCGCCCGGAGGCCCACCCAGCGGTCCAGACTCCTCGAACTCCTCGGCCACCGCCAGGATCTCCTTGAGGTTCTCGATTCGGCCGAGCGCCTCGATGGTCCCCTCCGATTCGAGTTCGTTCACGTAGCCGGTCTGCTCGATGACCGCCTCGAGCGCCACCCCGGGGCCGCCATCGGCAGCACCCCTGAGCGTCTCCATGAGTGCGATGAAATCGGCGATCTGGGTCTGAGCCCTCGCCTGCAACCTGGTGTTGTCGCCGGCGAGTTCCAGCGCCTCGAAGAACGTGACGCCCTCTGCCTCTGCCGTCCGATCCACATGACCGATCGACGTCGAGCCGATACCCCGTTTCGGGACGTTGACGATGCGCTTCACCGCCACCTGATCGTCGGGGTTGACTATCGCCCTGAGGTAGGCGAGCACGTCCTTGACCTCGCGCCGGTCGTAGAACTTCGGCCCGCCGACCACCTGGTACGGGATGCCGTAGCGCACCAGCACCTCTTCGATCACCCGGCTCTGGGCATGGGTCCTGTAGAAGATGGCCACACCCGACGGCGGGATCCCGGCGTCCTCGAGATGAGCCAGTTCCTCGGCGATGTACGCAGCCTCATCGTGCTCGTCCTGCGCCTTGTAGACGGCGATCGGATCGCCCTTGCCCAGATCGGTCCACAGGGACTTGGGAGTCCGGCCCCGGTTGTTCGAGATCACCGAATTGGCCGCATCCAAAATGGTCTGGGTGGAGCGGTAGTTCCGGTCGAGGACGATCACCCGGGCGTCGGCGTAGTCCCGCTCGAACTCGAGGATGTTGCGGATGTCGGCGCCACGGAACGCATAGATGCTCTGGTCGCTGTCTCCGACGACGCACACGTTGCGGTGCTTCTCGCCCAGCATCTGCACCAGTCGATACTGGGCGTGGTTCGTGTCCTGGTACTCGTCCACCAGGATGTACCTGAACCGCTCCTGATACTGCTCCAGCACGTTCGGGAAGGCCCCGAGAAGTTCGACGGTGATCATCAGCAGGTCGTCGAAATCCATCGCCGACGCCTCGAGCAGACGCTGTTGATACAACCGGTAGACGTCGGCCACCCGCTCGTGATAGGGCCCCGAGCCCTGGCCGGAGAAGGTCTCGAAGTCCACCAATTCGTTCTTGGCCCTCGAGATGGCCGCTCGGATCCCCCTGGGTGGGTACTGCTTGGGATCGAGGTCCAGATCACGCACGCAGTACTCGACTAGGCGCCGGGCATCGATGTCGTCATAGATCGAGAATGCGGAGCGGTAGCCGAGCGCCGGCGCCTCTCTTCTGAGGATCCGCACGCACGCGCTGTGGAAGGTGGACACCCACATTCCCTGAGCGGCGCGCCCGACCAGCGCGGCCACTCGCTGCTTCATCTCGTCGGCCGCCCTGTTGGTGAACGTGATGGCGAGGATCGAGTACGGCGACACATCGAGATCGCGCACGAGGTGAGCGATCCGGTAGGTGAGTACCCGGGTCTTGCCCGAACCGGCGCCCGCGACAACCAGCACGGGCCCGTCGGTGGCGGCGACGGCCTCGCGCTGAACGGGGTTGAGTTCGGCGAAAAGCGGGGACTCGGACATCGGCCGCCGAGTATACGACCGCCCTACGTCCTGAATCCGAAGGATGTGATTCGATGCATCCGCCGCCGTTTCGCCACCACAGGGTCCCCTGGCGTCCGGGGGCCCCGGTCGCACAGAGAGGCTGCGATCACAGGCCCAGGAGTGACCCCTGGAGCGACAACTCATCGGCCGCAGAGTGTCTGCACGCCAGATCGACCACGGCGGCGATCGTCGGCTCGATGGTCCGCAGCGTGCG
>JABMPV010000337.1 GCA_013202595.1 bacterium | reverse complement strand
TTGAATGCCCTTCATGAAGATGCCCGAGCCCACAGCAAGGGACAAGACCTGGTTCCAGTCGCTGGTGCCCGACGATCCCGGCGTGGTGGTCAAGCCGATGTTCGGCAACCTGGGTGCCTTCGTGAATGGCAACATGTTCATGGGCCTGTTCGGCCCGGATGTCGGCGTCAGGCTCGAGCAAGACGACCGCGACGAGTTGGGCGAACTCGACGGTACGGGCCCCTTCGGGCCCGAGGGACGGCCCATGAAGGAGTACGTCGCCCTTCCAAGAACCTGGCGCGGGTCACCTGAGCGCGCCGGAGAGTGGATCGACAGATCGCTGGCCCATGTCGCTGCCATGCCTCCCAAGATGAAGGGGTAGCCCGACTCACTCCCAGGGTTCTACCAGGACGAACTCCGCGAACACGAGACCACTGTCGGTGCCGACGATGAAGTACTCGGGATGCATCCAGAACTGCCCGAGGAGGATCGTATCCCCTCCGACGAACGGACCACTGACCCTGGTGCTCCAGAGAGAGACACCGTCGAGGTCACCGAAGTCGAGCGACATCGCCTCCGAGACCGACTCCAGAGTGATCACATAGGTGACGTCCGCTTCGAAGGTGTCGTTGGAGAATTCGATCGTCACCGTCGTTTCTACTTCATATGACTCTCCGATACCGCCGCTCAAATCGATGAGTACCGGTTCGGCATACGACTCGAATAGATCCTGTTCGCCCGCTGCAGAACCCGCGAGGTTCTCGATGGCGCCGACTTCGATCACCCATGGATCGATCTTCCGCACATAGATGGCGAGGGCAGGCAGTTCGCCACCCACTTCGCCGAGCGAGATCTTGTCCCACTCTCCTCCCCGCCAGTCGACCGAGTAGTCGATCCGGGCGGGAACGTTCGCCTCCACGCCATCGCGGGTCACCACCCGATACACGGCTGTGGCGCCGTCAGCGGGCCAGATGGCCGACCACCCCACCCCCATGGCCTGGTGAGCATCGGCAGGAAGGGTTGTGCTCGTCTGCGGAACCGTCGTTTGCGGAACCGTCGTCTGCGGTGCGGCCGTGGTCGACGATTCCGTGGTGACTGAAGCAACGGTGGTGCCAGATTCTGCCGTCGTGGCAGGTGCGACGGTGGTGGTCTGTTCCACGGGAGCGGGCGTCGTCGTGGTGGCTGCGTCATCGTCATCACCGCAGCCTGCGGCAGCCGCGCCAACTGCCAGGCACATCGCAAGGATCCAGGCTCTACGCATCGGGGGAACTCCTCATCGTTCACATCAAGGTACGACCCGCACCGCCATCGAGGAAAGGGCCAGAAGTCCCGTGCTTCATCTGACGACCGCAGTGCCGGGTTCAACGCCAGGACTCGACCAGGACCATTTCGGCGAAACCGGGAGGCTCCTACATCTGCACGATCCACTGGTCCGGATGGATGAGGATCGCAGCCTCCAGCATCCCCCCTCACCTATGTACGGCCCGCGCCAGGGTCGGATGTCTCGATCCACGGCGACCGTTCGCCGTATGCACCGAGGGCACCGATGCCCTGGACTACGGTATGACTACTCCCACGGCCGTCGGAAGCACCGCAGGCAATCCTGGGGCAACATCTAACTGGGGCCTTCCCGATGACAAACACCCGAGACACACGGCTGATCGAGAGATCAGTGCTCTCCGAAGTGGTGAAGGATCAGATCCTCCAATGGATCATGGAGGGCGAACTGGAACCTGGCGCCCGGATCGTAGAAACGCGGGTTGCCCGGGATCTCGGGACGAGCCAGGCCCCCGTCAGGGAGGCGCTCCGCGATCTCGCAGCCCAGGGATTCGTCGAGATGAAACCCCACCAGGGAGCCAGGGTCCGCCAGCCCACCATGGAGGAACTCACCGAGGCCATCGAGGTGAGGGCCGAACTCGAAGCTCTTGCCGGCAGGCTGGCCGCCGAGCGCAGGACCGACCAGTGCCTGGTCGACCTCCAGGAACTGTTCGTGGCCATGCAGGAGGCGGCGGATCGGGGCGACGCCCACGACCATGCAGTGATGAACACCAGGTTCCACGCCCGGATCGTGGATGCGGCTCACAATCGCACTCTCGAACGACTCTGGTCGATGCTGGAGCCGTTCTCCCGCACCTATTTCACCGCAACCGCTCCCGGTGTCGATCTCCATTGGCTGGCCAATCGCCACCAGGGGGTCCTCGACGCCATTCGGGACCAGGATCCGGCCCGGGCAGAGCAGATCATGCGAAGTCACGCTCTCGAAATCACCACCGCTCTCGTCGTCGACGAGTAGCGAACCCGGGAATGCCATCAACCAGAGGTGTGCCCACCGCGTAGAGAGTCGCTCGACGGGAGGCGCCACCTCGTCACCCGAACCGGTGAGAGTCGGGTGGTCCACCCGACGGAGGGACTCCCGCCACCCGTTGGTGAGAGCCTGACGACCCGTCTCTCCGGACTGCTACCTCCGTTCCATGACCGACCCCGCAGACACCGGCACGGGCGCCACGATCCCCGAAGTCGAACGCGAACTGTTCGGCATGTCGCGAGATCGGGTCGAGTTGATCGCGACCATCAGCCACTGCCGAGGATCTCGAGAATCCGCGTGCCGCGGCCGCCAAGGACTGTGAGCCTGATGGATGCGCCGTCGATGACGACAGGGGCGATCGCTATCGCTCAACCGTCGTCGGCCGCGCGCACATCGGACCCCTCGACGACCGCGCCATCGGCGTCGACCACGTCTAGCGGTGGAACCAGCGGACCTCAACACCGTCGCCGATGTGTGTGACACGACGTCGGGCACCCACGTGGTGTGGTCCGCCGAGGACGTCAACGGCAACGAACGGGTCTACTACCGGAGACTGCGAAGCAACTGGTCGACGCGTAGGACCATCGCGTTCGGCGAGGCGCCGTCCATCGATTGCACGGGCAACAGCGTCGCGGTCGCCGGGATCGACAAGGGAGAGTTCGGCAGCAGAATCCGAGTGCGGACGAGCAGCGACGGCGGCGACACGTGGGGCCTCCGCAGGCGGATCAGTCCGCTGTACGACGATGCTCGGAGGCCCGACATCGAGTTCCTCGGGGGCACCGCGCACGTCGTATGGGCGGTCAACCGGCCGGCCGGGTTCCGTACGTACCACCGGTCGACGAACGACATGGGCGTCACGTGGTCTTCTCGCGCCGCGGTCCCGGGCAACGGCGGAGACCCCCGCATCGACGCCGGAGGCCTGCTCCACTTCGTCGACGAGCAGTGAATCACCTCCCAGCAGAACGTCTGGTACCGCATCCCAGCAGAACGTCTGGTACCGCATCGGGCCGTAGAAGAAGGCGGCGCTCCCACACACGCAGGTGCGCAGCGGGGTCACCCTGTCGACCGGGCCGACCCGAGGGGAACTCGCGGCTCGCGGCCGCCACTGCCGAGGATTGGAACCCACCCATTGCTGAGGCATCGACGGGGAGAACTACGTGAGCGTGGTCAAGTACGCTATCTCTGATAGAGAGCACCAATCCACAAGGGGGGATGATGCGCTATTTTCGTTCGATTCTCGCCACCCTCGTCGTGTTCGCACTGGTGTCCGCCGCCTGCGGCGACGACGACTCGGCGGCGACCACAATCCAGCAGCAAACCACTCAGGTGACCAGCACCACGGCGCCGCCAACCACCACCGCCGCTCCAACCACCACGGCGGGATCAACCACCACCACAGAGGCTCCGACAACGACCACCACCGCCGCTCCAACGACAACGGAAGCAGCGATGCTCGAACTGCCCGACACTCCGGTGGTCGCAACTGTCGATACCAGCTACACGTTCGGGGCCAACCCGGGCGTCGCCACCGACGACGATCTGCCGTTCGCTCTCGGGAGCATCCAGGTGCACTGGTACCGGGGAGGCGGCTTCTACATCGCCGTGTACCAGGGTCTCGACCTCGATGCCACGGGGCCGCTGTGCCCGGGGAACTCTGCGCAGACGGCCAATGGATTCGAGTTCATCTCCAACGCACCGTCGCCCGGCGCCACCTGCGAAGGTGCCCCCACCATCGCTGAGGCACCGCACGGGGTCATGGTGTGCAACGGCCTCGTCTCATACGTCACGCTGATACCCGACGGCACCGAAGGTGCACTGTTCGGATCTGTCGAGATCTACTCGGCGGACGCCAACAACGCCGGGGCGAGTGGCTTCGCTGCGGCCGACCCCGCAGCGATGCCGGAGGTGGACCCGGCATCCCTCGACTGCTGACACCCGACACGTCGGGACCACCCGGTCTCAGACACTGAACTCGACGAGGCGCTCGAATACTCACCGACGGCATCGATCACCGAGACCGACTCGTCCCCACCCGCACACGCCGGATCGTTGCACATCGCGACCTTCAGATCACCGTGCACGTAGTCCTAGTAGGCGATCACCGGGAACCCCGATCCGTTCAACGCCAGCGAGGAGTGCCTCCCCACGTCCGACGCATCATCCACCACCGAGACCCCCTCGACGAGGATCTCGAACCCGCCCTCCTCACCCGAGGCAGCGACCGGTGCACCTGCAACGAGCAGCACAACCATGCACCGCCGCGTCAACATCGCCACTCCCTCCGCCCGGCACCCCTAAACCCTACGACGCTCGCTAACTGTGACAACCGGGGTGTGGGCTGCGAGAACCCCTCGTATCCTCCTCGACCACGTTGGATACGAGAGGTTCTCCGGGTTGCGGTTGCTCGCGTCAACCACCTGTCTTCGCCGTAGATCGAATCGCGGAACTGGTGTTCGGCTCAAGCGGGTAGAAACTCGGTAGAAGTTTGCTCCCCCAGGCCTTCGCGCGCTCCACCCGAAATACAAGAACTGAGGTTCCCCCCGTTTGCCGGTCACGTGGTTTACGCGGCCTGGTCGACGGTTTGTTGATGGTAGGTGTTCTCCCATTCGATGGGCGGTAGGTATTGGAGGGTGGAGTGGAGTCGTCGGGTGTTGTATCG
>JABMPV010000336.1 GCA_013202595.1 bacterium | reverse complement strand
GACACAGCCGGGGGCGTCATCTGGCCGTCGTGAACGCGGGAAACGTTTGTGGTCGGGGCACTAGTGGCGCACCGGTGCGAGTCCGATAACCCACCGAGCGGACGTACCATCAGCGGGTGGATCGCACCCATTACCGCCTCGTCTACACCGGTCTCGGCCTGGCCCTGATCGCTCTGATCGCGCTCGTGGTGGCGCTGTACCCCACCGGCTCCAAGGCGGCGCTGCCGGAAACGATCGAATCACTGTTCCCACCGCCCGGCGACATCGTCGTCCGACAGACCGCGGTGGAGGTCGACCTCCCGGTCGGGTACACGATGGAACTGATCGTGGACGGCGACCCCGTCCCGCCGATCGAGATCGGTCTCACGGAGTCCACGGGGATCTATATATGGCAGCCGGCACCGGGCAAGAGCGTCGAGCAATGGGCCGGCGGCGACCACACGGTCCTCGTGGTGTGGGATCGCAGCTTCGGACGCCCCGACCCCGGCGAATTCGAGTGGACCTTCACCGTCAGGTGACGGCCGGCGACGAAGGGCCCTCCTCGAGCAGCCGACGGAATCCCTCAGAGTCGAGCACCGGGACTCCGAGGTCGATTGCCTTCTGCAGCTTCGATCCGGGCGACTCACCCGCCACAACGGCCGTCGTCTTCTTCGAGACAGAACTGGTCACCTTGCCTCCGCGCTCTTCGATGGCGCTGCGGGCCTGCTCCCTCGTGAACCCATCCAGCGTGCCCGTGACCACCACCGTCACGCCCGCCAGCGCAGCGGAGTCGACACCCTCGGGTTCGGGATCGGACATGCGAACGCCGGCGGCACGCAACTCCTCGATGAGAGTGCGATTGGCCGGGTCGGCGGCCCAGTCCCGCACGGACCGTACGATCTCCGGCCCCACGCCATCCACGGCAGACAGCGTCTCCTCGTCCGCAGCGAGGATGACGTCGAGATCGCGGAACCTGCGCGCCAGCGTCCTGGCCACCGTCGTTCCGACCAGTGGGATCCCCAGAGCGGTGAGCAGCTTCGCCAGTGGGCGGTCGCGCGCCGCATCGATGCTCTCGAGCAGATTGCCGACAGAGATCTCACCCCATCCTTCGAATCCGAGAAGATCATCGGCCTTCAACATGAACAACCCGGCGGCGTCGTCCACCAACCCCTCTGTGAGCAGCAGGTCGACCGTCTTGAAGCCGAGGCCCTCGATGTCCATGCCGCTACGCCCTGCGAAGTAGGCGAGGTGCTCACGCCGTCTGCTGGGGCAGGTGAAGCCCCCGGTGCACCGGGAGACAGCCTGGCCATCTTCCCTGACGATCGGATTGCCGCAGAAGGGGCAGCTGTCGGGCATCGCCCACTCGACCTCTGTGCCGGTGCGTAGCGACGGCACCGGCCCCACGACCTCGGGGATGACGTCACCCGCCCTTCGGACGACGACGGTGTCACCGATGCGGACATCCCGCCGAGCAACTTCGTCGGCATTGTGCAGGGTGGCATTGGTGACTGTGGCGCCACCGACGAATACGGGATCGAGCACGGCGTAGGGGGTCACGGCGCCGGTCCTCCCGACGTTGATCTCGATGCCGACGAGTGTCGTGGTCTGCTCCTCGGGTGGGAACTTGTAGGCGATCGCCCAGCGGGGGCTGCGAGCGGTGAACCCCAGTTCCCGCTGCTCGGCGAGGTGATCGACCTTCACCACGACGCCATCGGTCTGATACGGAAGATCGTGGCGGGCGCTCTCGGAGTGGCGGACGTACGCGACGACACCTTCGAGGTCGATGGGCATCGCCGATTGCGGATTGACCGGCAGCCCGCGGTCACGCAGCCAGGCGAGGGATTCGCTGTGGGAATCGAACGACGGCCCACCCTCCATCGCACCTATCTGATACGCCCAGATCGACAGCCTCCTGGTGGACGTCACGGCGGGGTCCTTCTGGCGAACGGCGCCGGCCGCGGCGTTGCGGGGGTTGACGAACAGGCTGAGCCCCGTCTCGAGTTGTGACTCGTTCAACTCGTCGAACGCATCGAGCGGCATGTACACCTCACCGCGCACCTCGATGACGGCCGGGGGGTCGTCGCCGAGGAGCACGAGAGGGATCGACTCGACGGTGCGGAGATTGACTGTGATGTCCTCACCAACCGCCCCATCTCCGCGAGTGGCGCCCCGGGTCAAGCGACCGTGCTCATACGTGAGCGACACTGCAAGGCCATCGATCTTCGGTTCGCACGAGAACCCGTCGGGACGCTTCCCGAGGACTCGCTCGATACGCTGCTCCCAGGCGATCAGGTCGTCTTCCGATTCGGCGTTGTCGAGGGAGAAGAGGCGCTCGCGATGCGTGATGGGGCCGAACAGCGTGCTCGGCGGGGCACCCACCCTCTGGGTCGGGGAATCGGGAGTGATCAGGTCGGGATGGGCCGCTTCGAGAGCCTCCAACTCCCGCACCATGACGTCGTACTCGGCGTCGGAGACCTCTGGCTGATCGAGCACGTAGTAGCGGTGGGCGTTGTGTCGGATCGCCGAGCGCAACTCGTCGATGCGGGCACGCGGGTCAGGCATCGAGCGCCTCCACGACCTCCGCCGCGCGCTCGACGACGGCATCTGCCTGGTCGACGGTGAGCGCCTCCAGACCGCACCCCGGGCCCACCAGGGCTCGATCCAGGCGTCTGATGTCCGCTCCGGCCAGCACGAGCAGGCCCTCGGCTCTGCGAATCCGGGCTACGAGCTCAGGCACTGACGGCAAAGGTGGGGCAACGGCCGGCACGGCAGCCCAAATGATACGAGTGCCGACCGACACGATCCTCGCGAGATCAGAGGCAGCGTCGTTGAAGTCGAGCCCGATCGAGTTCGTGTCGATGGTCAGCCACGAAGGTTCCAGTCGGGCGATCGTCCCCCAGTCGGCCTCGCCGCAGCACGAGATTCCCGTCCCCACCGGCACCGCTCCCATGACTGCATCGAGCGCTCCGAGCGCATCGTCATCCGGAGTGCCGAATGTGCCGAGAGTCGGCTCGTCGATCATCACCACGATCTCCGACCCGGGAAGATGCAATGCGATCTCCTCGACATGCTCACCGATTCGTGCGATCAGGCCTGTAGCCACCCCGTCCCACAGACTTCGTCCCCCGGGGTGCCCTCCGGCCACCATCGCCGCAGCCAGGGTGATCGGCCCCGTGGCGCTGGTGACCACCAGTGGCGTATCACGGTCGAGTGAGAGGAGGACTGCTCTGGCCCCGGCGTGCGCCTCACCGCGAGGCCCGGCGCCGATGCCATAGGTGAGTGCGGATCCTGTGTCGTCGACGCCGCACCCGCAGAGCCCATCGCCCCAGCGAGCGATCTGCCCCTCTTCGGGGTGCCGATTGGGGAGGGCCGGCAGGAAGGGAACACCGGCCGCCGCCTTCACAAAGGCTGCCGCTTCTGCGGGGTCGTCGTAGGGAAGGGCGCCCGTCCCGGTCAAACGGGATGTCATGCGCCGTCGACCCGGGAAATCGACCCGGCTACCCGGGAAATCGACCCGGCTACCCGGGAAATCGTCCCGGTTGCCCGGGAAATCGACCCGGCTACCCGGTCGATCGTCCCACCACCGATGACCTCGTCGCCTCGATAGAGCACGGCGGCCTGACCGGGCGTGACGGCTTCGACCGGGTCGGTGAATTCCACGACCCAGCCCCCGTCTCCGGCCGGGGTCACCAGCGCAGGTGCGGCCTCGGAGCGGTATCGCACCTGCACACTCCCCTCGATCGGCCCCTCCATGGGAGCGATCAGGCCGACACCGGTGACGGTGCACCCCGAGGCAAGAAGGTCTTCCCGACGGCCGAGGACGACGGTGGACTCCCCGGTGTCCACCGACACCACATACCTCGGCTCGCCCACGGCCACCCCGAGGCCCCGGCGCTGGCCGATGGTGAAACCGGCGGCTCCGTCGTGGCTGCCGAGAACCGCCCCATCGACATCCACGAAATTGCCCGGCCGCATCGCATCCGGAGCGTGCGTCTTCAAGAAGTCCCTCGGCCCCGATCCTCCGAGAAAGCACAGATCCTGGCTGTCGGGCTTGTCGGCCACGCGCATCCCGAGGTCGGCGGCGCGCCGGCGGACCTCGCCCTTGGTGATCTCCCCCACGGGGAACCGCGCCCTGCGCAGTGCATCGGACCCGATGGCATGCAGCACGTACGACTGGTCCTTGGAGCGGTCTGTGGCCCGCAACAGCCTCGGTCCGGAGTCACCGTCCCGCACTCTGGCGTGATGGCCGGTGACGACGACATCGCACCCGAGAGCGTCGGCCCGGTCCACGAGCGCCCCGAAACGGACGTCACGGTTGCAGGCGACGCACGGGTTGGGTGTCAGCCCCCCGGCGTAGGCGTCCAGAAACGGGTCGACGACCCGTTCGGCGAACTCCTCTGTGAAATCGAGGACATAGTGAGGTATTCCGAGCGTTGCTGCCGCACGCCTGGCGTCTTCGGCGTCGGCCAGCGTGCAGCACCCGGTGATGGGGAGGCTGCCATCGTCGCCCACCCACTGTTTGAGGGTGATCCCGACGAGATCCCAGCCTTCATCGAGCGCCATGGCTGCGGCCACACTGCTGTCGACGCCCCCCGACATCGCCACGAGGGCTTTCATCGCAGCCCGTCCAGAGCCCGGACGAGGCGTGCGGCGGCCCGGGCGCCGTCGCCGGGATCACTGGTCCAGCCAAAGGTGAAGCGGACGCACTCACGGGCGGCCCTGTCGTCCCATCCCATTGCACGAAGCACGGGAGACGCCTGCACCGCACCGCTGTGACATGCCGATCCCGCAGCGGCCGCCAATCCCTGCTGATCGAGGTTGATCAGCAGGTTCTCGGCGAGGACGCCCGGCACCCGGATGTGGCTGTGTTGGACCAATCGCCCAACAGTCGATGCAGTGACTATTGCATCGGGGACCAGGCCGGCCAGCGCCTGCTCGAATCCGTCCCTCGCGGCGGCCACATCTCGCCTGAACCGGGCCCGATCGGCGACGGCCGCCTCGACCGCGGCCGCCAGTCCCACGATCGGCGCCACCGCCGGAGTCCCGCTCCTCCTGCCGCCCTCCTGTCCCCCACCATGGAGAACCGGTTCGAGCACCAATCCGTCGCGGACCCACAGAGCCCCCACTCCGGGGGGGCCTCCCAGCTTGTGTCCCGAGATGGTGAGCATGTCGACGCCGAGGTCGTCAATCGAGACCGGCTCCGAGACCAGTGCCTGCACGGCATCGCTGTGGACGGAGATCGACGGGGACATCTCCCGCACGGCTGCCGCGATCTCCGCCACCGGTTGGATGACGCCCACCTCGTTGTTGGCCGCCATGACGGACACCACCGCGGTGTCCCGGTCGCATGACGCGGCGACCCGATCGGGGTCGACCAGGCCGTCGGAGTCGACGGGGACCTCGACGACCGGGCATCCCAGGCGCCCGAGGAAGCCCGCCGTCTCGCGCACTGCCTCGTGCTCGATGGCGCTGAAGACGACACCACCCCGGCGCCCGGCGCCGAGAGCCGCCCCGGCGACAGCCAGGTTGTCCGATTCGGTGCCGCCGCCGGTGAAGACCACCTCGAGCGGATGGCGCGCGCCGATGGCCGCTGCGACCCGCTCACGGGCGTCCTCGAGGGCACTCTTGGCCGCCCGGGCGACCGCGTGCATGCCTCCGGGATTCCCGTGACCGTCGGCCAGGAAGGGCTCCATGGCCACCCGCGTCTCGGGCCGGATCGGTGTCGTGGCGGCGTGATCGAGGTACAACATCAGGCCCGGGCGAGCGTAGCGAGGCCGACGCGGCAGAGGATGGGCGGCGGCCATCTGCTTGAGGGGCGGGAGGGCCGCCCGGGCCGATTCGGGACCCCGGTCTACGACACCTTCCGGCCCTCCGACCCGGCCAGCACCACCAGGACGACGACCATCGCATAGATGAGCCCCAGGATCGCCATCGGGAGCGCGTAGCTGCCCGATCGATCGCGAACCACACCGACGATCATTGGCCCGGCGGCCCCCGCAAGGCCGACGGCAGTCCACTGGGCCCCCATGATCCGCCCGTACTCCGAACCGGAGTACCAGTCCGCCATCACCATGGCCCGGAGCGGGAGCATTGCTCCGAAGCCGAGACCAAACAGCACGAAATGCCCGATCATCTGCCACGGAGCTCCGCCATCCACCATCAGGAACGTCGCCAGGGCCACCATGGCTATCGCCGCCGCCTGGACTGTGGTTGCGCGCAGCCGCATGGCGACGAGAGGTGCCAGCCAGCGCCCGGGAAGACTCAGCGCCGACGCGATCGCCGCCCAGACCGCAACGCCGGCGATGGCGAACCCGACCTCACCGAAGCGCGCCACCCGATGGGAGAGGACGCTCTGAGCAGCAGAGAAGCTGAGCATCATGGCCAGCGTGTAGAGCCGGAACCTCCGGTCGAGGGCCAGGCTCCGCAGCAGGATGGGCTCCGGTCCTGCTCGAGTCCGGGGATCGGCAACCGCATGCCTCGGGATCGCCAGCAGAGCGGTGCTCCCGCCGATTGTGAACAGCACCACGCCGAGGATCAGAGCCGTCTGCCGCCATCCGACCATGTCCACCAGGCGCTCGGTGCCCGGGATGAAGATCACACCGGCCAGGCCGCCGATGACCGTGACGGCTGCCAGGGCCCTGGGCCGCTGCGCAGGTGTGCACCACTGATCGACCGCGACGAATGCAGGCTCGTAGAAGGTCATCGCTCCCGCCGGGCCGATCAGCAGCCACCAGACCGCAATGACCTGCCACGGCTCGCGGGACCCGGCGAAGCATGCCAGGCCGAGCAGACCGAGGGCGGACCCGAGCCCGAGAATCGATCTGACTCCGTGCCGATCTGCATACCGCCCGACCGGGATCGCCAGGACACCGCCTGCCAGGACTGCGCCGCCGTAGGCGACCGACAGCACCGTTGTCGAGAACTCGGACCCTGCCGCCTCGTCGGTCAGGTACACCGAGAAGCCGTAGAACATGATCCCGAACGCGGACATCACCGTGATGGACAGAGGAAGGACCGACCACCAGCGGATGCCGGGTTTCGGGTCGCTGATCACGAACCGAGCCTAGAGAGAGCCGGAGGTGCCACGACGCATCGCCAGATCCACCCAGGCCCGCGTCGCACCCATCAGGACCCGCCGGACTCCGAATCGGTCCCACCCGTCTCGAATTCGATCGCGGAAGTGCCGGCGGCGATGTCGTCGAGGAAGTCGGCAACGGCCTGCTCGTAGGCACCCGGATCGTGGTTCCACGCCCGCACGTGCTCGACACCATCCACCCGGATGTACTCCACATCGTCGGGGAGCGCCTCGGCGAACGCATCGGAGGTCCAGATCGGCACCGTCGAGTCCGCCGTGCCATGGAAGATGAGCATGGGAAGGCCTTCGAGTTCCTCGGTATGGCCGAGATGGTCGAGATACCCCCAGTCGATGCCCCACCGCAGCGCGGTGATTGCTTTGGCCCAGCCGGTCAGGAATCCCGGGATGCCCTGGCTCTCAGCGTCGTTGTCGACCGCAGCCCCTGCGTTCAGGAGCGGCGCATCCATGACCATGCCCACGACGCGGGGCGCCCACCGTGACTCACGCATGAAGGTCGATGTGATCGACCCGCCCATGCTGTAGCCGACGAGGACGACATCCCGGGCCCCCGAGGCGAGTGCATACTCGACGGCCGCTTCGAGGTCCTCCCACTCATCGTTGCCGAGGGTGTAACGACCATCGGACGTCGCAGGCGCACCCTCGTCGTTGCGATAGGTGATGACAAGGGTCGGGTACCCCGCACGCGACACCGAGGACAGCAGGCGGAGGGCCTCACGGGGTGATGCCCCCTTGCCGTGCACGAACACGACCCATGTGTCGTCATCGCCGGGCACGTACCAGGCCGGGTAGTCACCCAACGGCCCCGCCACGTCGACGGTCGTGTAGCCCACGCCGCGGTCTGCGGGATCGGTGCGGAATGCAAACGGATCCCACGCGACCATCGTCCCCGGGACCAGGTTCCCATCGACGGCTATCAGTTCGCGATCGACAGTCTCGGCGGTCAGCGCCAGGATCGGGCCGACCTCGGCGTAGCCGCCCTCCCACTCGATGCCCCAGACGCCAGGAGCGATCGAATCCTCTGTGACGGACACAGAGACCCACGTCGGCCCGATGGCAGACACCTCGAC
The DNA here is from genome assembly GCA_013202595.1 of bacterium. Lineage (GTDB taxonomy): Bacteria > Actinomycetota > Acidimicrobiia > Spongiisociales > UBA11373 > JABMPV01. The sequence continues at coordinate 320 of JABMPV010000336.1, read as the reverse complement.
GTTCCTATCCGGCACCCACGCCTCGGATTGGAGCAGACCATCGTCGATGAGGCCGGAGAAGTACCAGGTTGCTGCGGCGAGGCCGAGCACCAGGACGGTGAGAGCGATGGTCGCCGCCCACTTCAGCCAATTCCGCGCCCGACGGGTGATCATTATCGACCGATGGTACCGACAGTGGCTTCCAGTTGATGACCGCTCCGGATACGGTGCCGGCATGCCCCATGCCGTGATCGTGTCGATCGAGATCCCCGCACCGCGCGGCGAGGTGTGGGCCGATGTGGTCGATATCGCCGGGCATGCCGGGTGGATGGCCGATGCCG
>JABMPV010000335.1 GCA_013202595.1 bacterium | reverse complement strand
TTTTGCCGTTCGTAACTCGGGTGCGGTGGCAGTCGCCGAACGAATCGGAGACCACGGCTGTGAGTACATGACCGGCGGCTGCGTCGTTGTCATCGGCAAGACCGGACGCAACTTCGCCGCCGGGATGTCCGGCGGGATCGCGTACATCATCGACCAGGGCGATTTCCACCAGCGAATCAACCCGGCGATGGTCGAACTCGAGAGCATCGACGTCGACGACGGTGCGCCTCCCGGGGTGAGTGACGATCCGACGCCGGCCGAACTGATCGCCGACCCGACCCGCTACGACGTGTGGCGCCTGAGAACGTTGATCGGCCGTCATGCACGGCTCGCCGACAGTTCCTACGCGCGAGAGATACTCGCCAACTTCGACGACTTCCTTCCCAGATTCATCAAGATCATGCCCGTGGAGTACCGGCACGCCCTCCAGCAGTCGATGTCATCGGAGGCGGCTTCCTGATGAGCTCGCCGACAGGCTTCCGGGATTTCGAGCGCCACGACATCGACTACCTGCCGGTGGCCGAACGCGTCGGGAACTACCGCGAGTTCACCATTCCGCTCGATGACGTCACCCTCGCCCAGCAAGGCGGCCGATGCATCGATTGCGGGATCCCGTACTGCCACTTCGGCTGCCCGGTCGACAACATCATCCCGGACTGGAACGGCCTCGTGCATCGGGACGACTGGCGCCGCGCCGCCGAGGTGCTGCATGCCACCAACAATTTCCCGGAGTTCACCGGACGCGTCTGCCCTGCACCGTGCGAGGAGGCCTGCACCCTCAACCTGCACGACGCACCGGTGACCATCAAGACCATCGAACTCAGCATCATCGAGAAGGCGTGGGCGAATCGGTGGATCGAGCCCCGGATACCGGCGCACCACACAGACAGATCGGTGGCCGTGATCGGATCCGGCCCGGCCGGGCTCGCCTGTGCCCAGCAACTCGCCAGAGCCGGCCACCGGGTCGTGGTCTATGAGAAGAACGCCAAGATCGGGGGTCTCCTCCGATACGGGATTCCGGACTTCAAACTGGCCAAGGCCAGCATCGACCGGCGTATGTCGCAGATGCAGACCGAAGGCGTAGGCTTCCGCGTCAACAGCAACATCGGAGTCGATATCCCCATCGAGGAGATCATCGAGCAATACGACGCCGTCGTGCTCGCAGGAGGCTGTGAGCAACCCACCGACCTCGATGTACCGGGCCGCGACCTCGACGGCATCCATTTCGCCATGGAGTACCTCACCCAGCAGAACAAGAGAATCGGGAACGAATCACTCGATGGGCACGCACCGATCTTTGCCGAGGGCAAACACGTCGTCGTGATCGGCGGGGGCGATACCGGCTCGGACTGTGTCGGCACGGCAAACCGGCAGGGCGCGGCTTCGATCATTCAACTCGAGTTGCTTCCTCGTCCCGATGAGCAGCCCGACAAGTCACTGATCTGGCCCCATTGGCCGCTGAAACTGCGGGCTTCCTCGTCACATGAAGAAGGGTGCGACCGCCGATGGGCGGTGGCCACCAAGGAATTCACCGGCCGCCACGGCCGGGTCGAATCGTTGCGCTCGGTCATGGTCGACTGGCAGCGGATCAACGGCAACTGGGAGATGTCGCCGATCCCGGGATCCGAGTGCACTCTCGCCGTTGACCTGGTGTTCATTGCCACCGGTTTCGCGAGACCGAGGTTGGTGGGTCTTCTCGACGCGCTGGGCGTCGATCTCAATCCGCGGGGCACCGTCGCTACCGGCGCGAACGACTACCGCACCAGCATCCAGGGGGTCTTCGCCGCCGGCGACATGCGCCGGGGCCAGTCACTCGTCGTGTGGGCGATCCGCGAAGGCCGCCAATGCGCTAGCGCTGTCGATGCCTACCTCACCGATGTCGGCGACCTTCGCCGATCCGATCGTTCGCCTGGTCGCAGCGAAGCTTCGCCGTAGCGTCGCGAGCGCCTTCTGGGGCGACTGCGGGCCGCACTCCCTGGGGTGACGACGTCACTCGTGTTCGATACTGAGAGTCCGCCCCCGGTCCGCATCCCCACACACCCTCTCACCGACCTGAACGGGATGGTGTGGCGGTTCGTCTTGGGGCCGGTTGGTTGTGTGCCCCTGGTCGGTGGTCCGATAGCGTCTCGCCATACGTTCAGTTGTGGACAAGAGCGATGTGAGGGGAGTTCGGGATGCGGCGTCAGGTATCGGGGCGCGTGTGGAGCGGGATCGTCGGGGGTCTCGTCGCTGTGGTGGTGATGTCGGTGTTGCCGGCGTCTACTACGACTGGGGCAACGAGGATCTGAAGGTGGCGGCCAGCAACGCCCCGGCCTGTTTCGGCGGCGACGAGATCATCATGGTGGTCGACTCGATCAACGGGGAGGGCGAGCACACATCGATAGCCATCAACGCAGCCGGCAATCCGGTGATCTACTACTACGCCGCCGATCAGGGCGCCCTGAAGGTGGCAGTGATCGGATAGGGACCGGACCCGCCACGGACCGGCGAGGAGCCCGCGCCCGGTCCACACGCCGGGCCCACAGTCCGCCGGGGATCCGCATCCAGGTCCTACCAAACGCCGGACCACCAGCCACGAACCACATGCCGGGGCGGTGCCTTGTCGCTGGTATGTGCCCGCCAGGCCGGCCACAGTCGAAACCGTCCGCCGTTCACCAACTCAATCCTCGACCCGTGCCGTGAGACCACCGGGTAGGGGTGTAGGCGCCAGAATTGGAAGAGCGCCGGATTCGCTTGGAGTGGGGTGGGGAGAGGCGAAGGCCAGGCATCTATGGAGTGGCGGACTCGGGAACCCTTCAGTTGTCGGTTACCTTGACCGATTGAGATCTTGTACGTACAATGTACGCACGGAGGTTCGCCGAATGACTGACATAACCACTCGCACGACTCGAGGCAGCGAAACCAAGTCAGCTCGATTTCAGCTACGAGCGAGCCGTGAAGAGGATCAATTGATCCGCCAGGCAGCTGCTTCGACGGGCGAAACACTCAGCTCCTTCGTTCTGCTGGGAGCGATGACCCGCGCCAGGCGAGTCCTCTCCGATCGTCGCCGGTTCGTGCTCGACGAGAAAGATTGGAGCATCTTCAGCGAGGCTCTTGAACGCCCAGCGACTGTCAAGCCACAACTCCGCGAACTCCTAGCTCGACCATCGGTCCTTGACGATTAGCGCAGAAGACCAGCCGCTCGCGTCAGTCCAGGCTCTCGGGCCACACCACGACTGCGAATCCTTCGATTGCGGTGTAGAGAACCTCAACGATTGGCTGAAGCGGTTCGCTGCCGGAAACCAGCGAGCGGACTTCACTCAGACCTACGTCGTTTGCAAAGGTGACCTCGTCGTCGGGTACTACGCGCTCGCGGCGGGGAGTGTCGAGCCAACTCACGCTCCACGCCGAATCAGCAAAGGTCTTCCCCGCCTTCCCGTTCCGGTAATCCTGCTCGCCCGCTTCGCAGTGGACCAGACCGAACAGGGAGCGGGTCTCGGCGCTGCCCTGCTGAAGGACGCACTGCTCCGCGTGGCGGCTGCAGCCGACACCATAGGAGCGCGTGCCCTTCTAGTCGACGCCCAGGACATCCGAGCCAAGGCGTTCTACGAGCGCTACGGATTCGAGGAATCTCCGGTGGATCCGCTCCAGATGTTCCTCCTGATGAAGGATCTACGGCGCTCTCTTGAACGGGAATGATGACTGTCTAGTCGCGACGACCCAACGACCGAGCACCGTCATCTCTACCAACCGACGGTCACGTCAGAGGACGTGACCGTCCTCCCAGACAACTGCACGGGAAGGTCCAATCGTCAGTCAGTGGTGAAGGATGAACTGGGAGTCAGCACTCTCCATTGCTGGTGACCTTCCGGAGCAACAAGGCGGGGCGGTGCTGCAGGGCGGGTGCTATGCGATCTGGCAATCAGCAAGGTTGACCGATCCCGCGAGGCTCGCGATCGATTCGGCGCATGACACACCATGCATCTGCCGCTGAGCCCCCGTCGCCCAGAGACTGAGACGATCCGGTCCTTCGGCACTAGCCGCCGCCAGGCGACTGAGCTTCGATGACCGTATGACCTCAGAGCCTGGCTTCGCCTCCCGCTACGAGAAGGTCTTCGACCCCAAGATGCTGGAGCGGCTCCGCCGGTCATTCCGAGGAATGAACCGATGGATGCTGTTGATCTGGCGGACCGGGCTCGGGTGGTCCACCGATCTGTGGCCGGCCGGGTTCGGGCGCCTGATGGTCATCGAGCATGTCGGGCGGAAGAGTGGAGCGGCCTATCGCACACCGGTCAACTTCACCCGGTGCGGGCCCGACACCTACTGCCTGGCCGGGTTCGGGCCGCGGACCGACTGGTATCGCAATGTGCTCGCCCAACCAGACATTGCCATCTGGCTGCCCGATGGACGGTGGACGGCCGCGGCAGTCGACGTCTCGGACTCCTCCGAGCGGCTCCCTCTGATGCGCCGGGTGCTCATCGACTCCGGGTTCGCCTCCCGGTCGGTCGGACTCAACCCGAAGGTTGCCTCAGACGAGACCCTCGCCGCAGCCACCGATAGCTACCGCCTGCTCCGTATCACGCCGGTGGAAAGAGAAGACGCTCCGATCGGGCCGGGTGATCTCGCCTGGATCTGGTGGCCCCTGGGGTTGGCGTTCTTGGCAGGCTCGTGGTTCGGCCGGCGCGGGCGCTGATGTCGACTCGACCGAGAAGCGTCACCTGGTGATCTGCGATCTCACTCGATGACCCGCCTCATCCCACAGTCCGCGGCCAGTCCGCACCCTCAACTACCCGTGACCTGCCCAAACCACAAGGTGCGGCGGTGGCACAGTCTGTGCCCGCCAGAGGACGACTGGCAGCGGGTCAAGTCCAGCCGCCCGATCCGCTCTCCCAGACACCGATCGCCGCTGATCGGTAGGGTTCAAATCCTCGACACCACCAAGTCGGGTGCCGCCACCACCGGGGTGACGGTGGGATCGGTGTCTCCAGCGGCGTCGGGGTCGTCGGTGAGCACCGGCGGTAGTTGGTCGCTTGTCACCGTGCCCTGGTTGGCGACCTCCGTGATCCCGAGGGGGAAGGGATCGTCCAACACAACCCGGAATGTCACAGTGGCAGTCCCGCCACCCGCCATCGCGCCGAAATCAACACCGACTGGATCCTCCGACACGACCGTTCCCTGTGACGTGGTCACCGAACCCGGAACGATCGTTGTGAGCGCCGGGATCGAGTCGGTCAACGATACCCCCGACGCTGCCGCGCTACCCACATTGGCGACCGTGATCGAATACTCGACCACATCACCAGGCGATACCACACCATCCCCATCGTTGTCGGAAGACAACACATTGGCAGTCTGGCGATCATGATTCCATGAGTTCATGATGTCGGACCTGGTGTCGCTATGAGGAAGCAGACCACCGTCCGGCTCCCCGACGACACCGACGACACCGCCGACACCGCCGCCCGGGTCCGGGGCACCAGCCTCAGCCAGCTCATCGTCGACGCCCTGAGCGCCGAGATCGAACGTGCCCGGGCCGCCGGTGACTTCACCGAACGGGCCCGCCGGTTGATCGAGCGTGACAAGGAGTTCCTCGAGCGCCTCGCTCAGTGACCCGTTACCTCACCGTCGCCGAAATGCTCGCCATCGCCGCCGGAAAGGTAGATGAGAGGTGGACCGCCGTCTGGCTCAGAGAACGAGCCATCTTCTCCTTACCCATTTCAGTCCGCTCCCGGTCAGCGTCACCCGTACCCTCCCACCTGTCTGAACGACAAACTGTGGCGGTTCCAAACGGGAAGCAATGGTCCACCGTCCTCGGTCAGCGGTCACCGGCCTGATCGAGAGGCGTAGGCGCTGGTGGCATGACCCCCGATTCGCCACAGTCCCGGTCGCCACGCCAGACGAGTCCAACCACATGAGCCAGACAAATGACTCCCTCATCGCCGGGGGGAGGGGCCAACGCCTCACTGCCGCCGGATACCTCGGGAAGGCCTGACTGAAGACACCGGTGCTGGAGCGGCGGCCGATCGTTGGCGGTGGCGCCGTCACCGAGGAGATCCACCCCGGGTTCCGGGTCTCTACGGCCTCCTACGTGGTCAGCCTCCTGCGAGCCGGGGTCAGCGAGGAACTCAAACCCTGATGCCACGGAACGGCGCGGGTAGGTTGTAGGGAAGTGATGGGTACGTGTGAACGCAGGCTGCGGGGCACGGTCACAGCGCTCATCGATCCCAGCGGTCACGTTACGCCGAGGGTGTGACGCCGATCGGATCACTCCGCCGACGGTAGAAAGGGAGTGGAAATGGGACGGATGACGCGATCGATCTTCAGCTTGTTGCTGATCGTGGGTCTCCTGGCCGCCGGCTGTGTAGACGACGATGGGGGCGACTCGGCGGAGGCCACCGGCACGGCAGACGGGTTCGACGGGACCATCGTGCTCGGGGCGGCGGTCAGCGAGACGGGCAAATACGCCAGGGAGGGTGAGGACACCCGCCAGGGATATGCCATCTGGCTCGACTGGGTCAACAACGAGTACGGCGGCATCCAGGTCGGTGATCAGCGGTACCGGGTCGAGTTGGTGATGTACGACGACGAGAGCGACCCCGACACGGCGGCCAACCTCGTCGAGAAGCTGATCACAGAGGATGAGGTCGACTTCCTACTCGGCCCGTACTCGAGCGGCCTGACAATGGCTGCGAGCGCCACCGCAGAGGCGTACGGCATGATCATGGTGGAGGGGAACGCGCCTCGGAATCGATCTTCGAGCGGGGCTTCCAGAACATCTTCGCCGTGCTGACACCGGCTGGTAACTACACCCAATCCGCTCTCGAATCGCTGGCTGCCCAGGGTGCCACGACGGTGGTCATAGCGTACGAGGACACGGCCTTCCCAACCTCGGTGGCCGAGGGTGCACAGCGCTGGGCTGCGGAGTACGGCTACGAGGTGCTCGCCGTCGAGACCTACCCCAAGGACGTGGCAGACGTGTCGGCCATCATGACCAAGTTCAGGGACCTCGATCCTGACGTGTTCGTGGGCGGAGGCCACTTCAACGACGCTCTGCTGTTCGTGCGGGCGGCGAAGGAACTGGACTGGACGCCGGGGGCGATGGTGATGACGGTGGGGCCGAGCAACCCGACGTTCGTCGAGGAGGTCGGAGCCGACGCGGAATTCATCCTCGGCCCTACCCAGTGGGAGGCCACGATGTCGTGGGAGGGTGACTATTTCGGGACGACGGCCGAGTTCGCTGCCAGGGCCCAGGCCATGTTCGGCGAGCCGCCGACCTATCACGTCGCAGAGTCGGCTGCGACCGCCCTCGCCCTGCAAATGGCGATCGAGTCTGCAGGGAGTCTGGAGATGGACGCCGTTCGGCAGGCGCTGTACGACCTGGACGTAGTGACGTTCTACGGGCCGATCAACTTCGATGACACCGGCAAGAACGTCGCCAAGCCGATGGGCTCGATCCAGATCCAGGACGGGGTGATCAACGTGGTGGCTCCCACCGAAGCCGCCGTTGCCGATCTTAGGTACCCGATGACCCCCTGGGACGAGCGCTAGTGCTCTGGCCAGGAACGTTGGCGATGTTCAGGGCGAGGCAGGGGCGTCATCCGGCAAGGACGCAGGACGTGGACGCACTTCACCGTGCGTCGAGGACGAGGACACAGCCGGG
>JABMPV010000334.1 GCA_013202595.1 bacterium | reverse complement strand
GCAGGGGCGTCATCCGGCAAGGACGCAGGACGTGGACGCACTTCACCGTGCGTCGAGGACGAGGACACAGCCGGGGGCGTCATCTGGCCGTCGTGAACGCGGCAAACGTTTGTGGTCGGGGCACTAGGCCACCGCCGGTCAGGGTGACGGTCACCCCGCCGAGTGCCGGCCTGCGCGGACCGTTCAGTTCGGCCGCTACCACGTTGGAGGTCGTGATGGCACCGAGGGCGGCGCCACCGACGAAGGTGCCCTCAGTGTCATCCTGGTTCCGGGTCCTCCGTTGAGTTGGTCGGCGTCGGCGCCACCGATGAGAACACCGGCGCCATCACGAGGTGTATCGGGAACCCGGTGCCGTTCGCTGACTACAACTCCACCCTCTTGTCGGGTGACAGCAACTCGTAGAACTCGATCCATGAATCTGCCGTGATCTCCCTGAGCCTGGCCGAGTAGCCGCCCTCATCTGTGGGGAACACGTTGTCGCCCCGGTAGGGCGACTCGATCTTCTCGGCAGTCCAGTCCATGTAGACGCGGCCCTTTTCGCCGGGGAGGGTGCCGCCGTTGAAGTAGACGGTGACGGGCGTGCGCTGATCGACATCGACGTAGCGCTGGGCGACCAACTGGGCCAGGGTGGCTCCGAGACGGGTGTCGCGTGACTCCTTCATCTCGTACACGCGGCGGATCACATACATGGGCGACTCCTTCAGGGTGCGTTCCGGGCAACCTACTCGCACATCGGCCGCCACGACGGGTGCACCTGGAGTCAGCGGTAGCGCCGCTTCCTGCCCAGGTCGGCTTCGATCACGCGCCGGGCGCTCTTGATGGCCTGGCGGCGGATGAGTGGGTCGACGTCTGACATGGCTCGGGATCGTATCGGTCGCGGTGCCGCGTCGCGCCCAACGCGGCTCAGCCGGAAGTGCCGCCGCCTCCTGCGAAGCGCTCCACCCAGCCGAGGAACTCCTCGTGCCACAGGAGCGAATTCTGTGGTTTGAGGATCCAGTGACCCTCGTCGGGGAAGTAGACCAGCCGGGCCTCGACGCCCTTGGCCTTGAGGATCCCGTACAACTCCAGGCCCTGTCCGATCGGCACGCGGTAATCCCGTTCGCCATGGATCACCAGAGTGGGTGTGACCATGGCGTCGGAGTGGTCGGTTGGCGACCAGCGCTGTACGGCATCGAGGCCGTCCCATGCATTGCCGCCGAACGCCTGTGCTCTTCCCATCGTCGCGTCGGAGGCATATTGGGCGAGCAGGTCATTGACCCCTGCGTGGCAGATGGCTGCGGCGAAGCGGTCGGTCCCGGCGATCAGCCACGACACCAGGTATCCGCCGTACGACCCGCCGGCGATCACCATCCGCACCGGGTCGATGAACCCTCGATCCACCAGCGTGTCGGTGGCCGCCATGATGTCGGCGGCGGGCATGTCGCCCCATTCGCCCTGGATGCTCCTGGCGAAGTCGTTGCCCCAACCCGTGGAACCGTGGAAGTTGACTCCCGCCACCACGCTGCCGGTCGATGCAAAGACCTGGGGGTTCCACCGATAGTGCCACAGGTCCCCGGTGACGCCGTGGGGACCGCCATGGATGTCATGAACCAGCGGCCACTGCCTGGACGAATCGAATCCCGGCGGATAGACCACGAACATCTGGACCTCGTCACCATTGGCGCCGGTGAACCTGACGTCCTCCACCTCGCCGAGGGTGATCTCCGACATGATCTCCGCATTCACCTCGGACAGCATCTCGGTCCCCGATCCCGGCAGCACCACTGCGGCTTCGGCTGGCGTCGACAGGTCCTGGTAGGTGGTCCAGACTTCTCCGTCGGCGGGAGCCGGAGCGGTCAGCCAACCCCCCTTGGCGATCGGTGTGGGCGTGCCTCCAGCGGCAGGCACAGTGAACAGGTGCTGGCGCGCCTCATCGTGGGCAACCAGGGCGATGGTGGCGTCGTCGATGAACTCCCAACCGTCGCACGAGCGGTCCCAGTCCTCTGTGAGGAGTGTCCGTTCGCCGCTGGCCAGGTCGAGTGAGACCAGACGGATTTGTGAGGCGTAGAAGCCGGGCCAGTCGTCGGCGATGCCGAACACCAGTCTGGTGCCGTCCGGCGAGTACCTGGGTCGCACCTGGAGTGGCGGCCCGTCGGGCCAGATCTCCCGCGGCTCACCGCCGTCGATGGCGAGACGCACCACCCTGACGGGGCTCTCGTCATCGCTCACTTCGGCGGGGTAGAGGTGGAAGGCGATTTCGGTCCCATCGGGCGAGACGGCCAGCGAGTCCTCGGCCTCCTCGAAGTCGATCCTCCGCACGAGCGTTGGAGTCAGGTCGATAGCCTCGCCGCCGTCGAGTGGCACCGAGAAGACATGGTGGACCTCTCCGCCGGTGAGCCAGTGGTCCCAGTAGCGGTAGATCCGATCCTCGGTGACCCTGGCCTCGACCGTGCGGTCCTTGCGTGCCTCGACCTCGGCGGCGGTGGCCGGCACATCGAGATGCCCTTTGATGACAGAAGCCAGCACGATGAGCCCCGACCCGTCGGGCAGCCAGCGCGGCCCCGATGCTCCGAGGGGGAGGTCGGTGACCCGCTCGGCCTCGCCACCGTCGAGGCGCATCACATGCACCTGGGCGGGGTCGTCCGAACCCGGCACCGATCGGACGAATGCGACCCGGGTGCCATCGGCCGAGATCGCCGGTGACGAGTCGCTGGTCGTCTCACCGGTCAATGGCGTGAGGTCACCTGTCCTGGTCAGTGTGTGCAAGCGGGTCTTCCCGCGGTTGTCCTCGACGTCATATGTGGTGATGGGCACGATGGCGAAGGTGCCGTCGGGAGTCGGGGTTGGGGAGCCGACCCTGCTGAGGCGCCAGAGGTCGTCCGGTGTAATGGGTCTCGCGGTCATCTGATCGAGCCTAGATGTGTTGAGTGTCGACCAGAGCCTTGCCGGTAACCTTGATGCAGATGAAGAGACTGCTCGCCGTCCTCGTCGCGTTCGCTGTCGGGGCAGGCCTCACCATGGAGTCGGCTCCGGCGTCGGCCGGAGATCAGGCGGGCGCGATCGCTGCCGGGCAGGGCGTGCACCCGGCCGGCCCCCCTGGTGCGGCCGTGGCGGAGTGCGACGGTCGAATCGCGACCATTGTCGGGACGAGGGGAGATGACACCCTGCGGGGAACCCGCTTCGCCGATGTGATCGCCGGACTGGGTGGGAACGACCGGATATTCGGCCTCGGCGGCGACGATGTCCTGTGCGGTGGTGATGGAGCCGACGTGATCGTGGGCCACGACGGGGCGGACGTCATCGTCGGTGGCGGCGGACCCGACCGCCTCCTCGGGAAGTCGGGCGCTGATGTGCTCGAGGGCAACGGCGGTGACGACGTGCTGCTCGGCGGCGGCGGGGCCGACATCATTTCGGCTGGCGCCGGGAACGACATCGTCAGCGGAGGGCCGGGCGACGACACCGTCGACGGTGGCTCGGGAGACGATCGACTCAAGGGCAGGGCCGGAGCCGATCGGATCGATGGCGGCCCGGGTGTGGATGTGCTGCGCGGCGGCGACGGACTGGATGTTCTCGTCGAGACGCCGGGGGAGTATCCCCATCCGAGAGTGGGCCTTGGAACAGAGGGCTGGGTCTACCTGGCCGATGAGTTCACATATCCGTGTGAGAACACGGTGCCCCATGATGAGATCGCCGCCAATGCAGCCCTCATCGTCAGGATCGTGGAAGCATCCGGAAGAACCGCATTCGTGACCCTGGCTCCCGGCAAGGACGCGATCCACCCCGAGCATCTCGGCGACCTCGTAGGCGATGCGGCCTGCGCCGCCGAGCGGAGATCTGAATTGCGGGTTGCGTTCGCCGGGTCGGGCATCGGCGGGTGGATCAACCTCTGGGGCGTTTTGCGGAGACGGGCGGAGGTCGAGGACGTCTACTACCCCCTCGACAGCCACTGGACCACCCTCGGCGGCCTGCTGGCATCCAAGGCGATCATCAATCGCCTCGAGCCGGGTCTGTTCTCGTGGGGCACGGTTCGCACGAGGGAGGTCATGGCAGGTGGCGCCCAGGGAAACCTTCTCGGCATCACCGAGAGGTACCCGGCCACCATCTATCGGGTCAAGCGGGGCGAGGTGGAGCAGACAGACACGGCGGGGAGCTACGGCCCCAACAGCTATCTGGGGAGTTCGCCCGACGGTGTGATCGATGTCGACCTGTTGGTCCTCCACGACTCGTTCGGGAACACGATGGAGGATGCCCTGCCCACCTACGTGGCGGAATCCACCTGGGTCCACTGGGGGACGGTGTCGATGGGCGCCGACCGATTGGATCGGCTCGCCGGATATGTCGCCGATCACGAGGTCCTGGTGATCGAGAGCAGTGAGCGCGGGTCATACCGTCGCTTCGGAGAGCAGTTCGTGGGGCTCGCTCCGGCGCTCATCAGGGCACTGTCTCTCCAATTGCCCGCCACAGCGATAGATCTCCAAGCCGTTACCGGAGATGGCTGGACGCTGAGCGATGGGTCGATCATCCCGGTCGGCGAGAATCCTCAGGTGGTGCTGCCCGGCCTGGGGCCCAAGGCCGATGGG
>JABMPV010000333.1 GCA_013202595.1 bacterium | reverse complement strand
GTGGGAGCCCTCATCGTCGATGCACGATGGGAAGTCCGTCGGCGCCTGCACCGCAGGACCGTATGCGGTACGTGCATCACCCCAGTCGATGCACACCGTGTGCGAGTCGAGGGTGCCCGGATCCGTGAACCAGCCCTCGAGCGAGATCGACCCGTTCTCAAGGATGCGGGCCATCACCGTGTCGCCGGTGGTGATCGTCAGATCGCCCGTGATCACGAAGTCCACTTCCTGCGGGACGTTGCGCACGTTCGCGACCGGCGGGCCCTCAGAGCCGAGTCGGATGATCTCGATGGTCTGGAACTCGAGTTCTTCCTCAGGGGCGCCGGGGTTGAGCGGAATCGGCAGACCGAACTCGTCGAGCACCAGTTCCTTGAACTTGGTGGTCATGTCGGTCGGGGCAACCGGCCGCGTGATGGTGTCATCGTCGTCGTAGAACAGCACGCTCAACGTGTACGAGTCGAGTGGGGTGTTGGTCGGATCGTCGTCGAGGTACCGGTGCTCGAAGAAGAACTCACGAGCACCGACCGACAGTGTCACGAGGTCTGTCGGCGAACCATCGCCCCAGTTGATCTCGACGACGTGGACGTCTTCGAGGCCCGGGTCGACGAAGCTTCCGTTGACCGTGATGACCTCGTTCTCGTCGACGGCCAGGAGGCCGAACGACAGGACCACATCGAACGGTGTCACGTTGTTGATGGTCACCTGCTGGGTGTCGGAGACAACCTGGGTGTCGTCGTCGGCGACGGTGACGACCACGTCGTAGAAGTCCTGGATCGAGCCGGTCGGATCGTCGTCCAGGTATCGGTGCGTCGCCTCGAAGGTTCGTGTGACAACCGGCAGGAACAGTGTGGTCGGCGTCTCGTCCTTCCAGTCGATGACCACGACATGGCTGTCGAGCGACCCGATGTCTTCGAAACTGCCCTGGATCGTTATCCATTGGCCTTCATCGATCACCCGTCCCGGTGTCGAGACGACCGGATCGATCGATGTGGTCTCGAAGTAATTCACGACCAGGTCGTGCGGCGCTTCGTTGACGATGGTCGTCTGGCGCGTTGTGCTCGTCGTGCCGGTGTCGTCGTCGGTCACCGACACCCCGATCGTGTAGACGTTCGATGCGCTCGCCGTCGGGTTGTCATCGAGGTATTGGTGGGTTGCGGAGAAGTTCCGCCGGCCGCCGAGGTCTATCGCCGTCGGGACGCCGTCACCCCAGTTGATCACTACGTGATGGGTGTCCTGCGAGCCCGGGTCCGTGAACGATCCGGTCAGCGTGACGACACCGTTCTCGGTGATGGATGGGGTTGCGGTGACCGCCAGTCCGTACGGAGCGACGTTGCTGACGGTGATCGGCCGCGTCGCCGACACCGATCCGGTCGCCGGGCTGTCTACCTTCACGGATGTGCGGTAGATGTTCGCCGATGTGGCGGACGGGTTGTCGTCGAGGTACTGGTGGCTCAGGTTGAAGGATCGGACGCCGGTCCCGAGGGTCACGATCTGCTTGGGGCCGTCCTTCCAATCGATCGTGAGGGTGTGAGCGCCGGCGTCATCGGAGACGAAGGTGCCCTGGATGTTGGCGGTGCCGTTCTCGCTGATCGATGTCGGCCCGCTCAGGACCAGCTGGCGCGGGGGCAGCACGATCTGTCCGGGGGCGTTTCCGGCGCACAGTGTGTTCTGCGGCGTGTTGAAGATCACACCCGTCAGCAGGTTCTTGAACAGCGTGAAGGCACTGCCGGCCGGGTCGTTGAAGTCGAACGAGGTGTTCAACCCGAAGGGGTTGCCCAGTGCGGTCACGGCGACGTCGAGTCCGACCACCTTGCTGCCCTGGAGACCATCGATGTCGGCTGTGAAGGCTGCGCAATCCAACGAGAACAGCGTGCCGCTGTCGCTGAGGACGGTGCTGAGGTTGTTCAGAGCAGTCTGTATCGGTGGGATCGAAGGTATCCCGATGGTGCTTCCGAGCACCCCCGATACGAGTGGGTCGACCGCTCTCTGCACGAGGGCTTCGACACTGCACTCCGGCGTGCCCGCACCGACCCAGGTTCGGTTCAGCCCGACGGCGGCTCCCGGTATCGCATCACACAACCCTGGTATCGCTGGCAGGGTCACGGGCACCAGTCCGGCGAGGTAGCACGTGCCCCCGACATCGACTCCGAGGCAGATCGGCGGTACCACGACACCGGGAACTCCGGGCAGTGCCGGGAACACGAGGATCGTGGCACACTCGTCATCGAACGGCCATGGTGCACACACGGTGGCGTACACGTTCGGAGTCGGTGGGATCGAGTAGCAGCTGCTCCCGACCCAGGTGGTGACGCACGTCTCGGGGATGTAGGGGATGTCGACGCCGGGGAATCCGGGCAACGAGAAGCCGTTGAGCGCCAGGTTGGCGAACTCAAGCGGTGAGGTCGGGAGCCCCAGTGAGTCGAGGTCGAAGCCCGGGATCTCCTCGAAGAGATCGACCGCCGTATCGATCAGGCCCTGGATCGACCCCACGACCCTGGCGATGTCCGAGAGGAACTGTGGGGCGGGCAGGCCGACGGCCTGCAGTTGCCCCGGCACTGCGGCGATGACTCCGAGCGCATTCTGGGCGTTGATGTTGGTCACCGAGGTCCACAACGGGTTCACCACGTTGAAGACCCGCTGGATCTCGGCCATGAGCGGCTCGACCTCAGCCTGGATCGCCGACGTGAAGTCACCTCGCATCACGGCCTCGACATGGAACGACGCCTCGTCGAAGTTGAACGGCGCCGTTGGTGAGACGGTTGTCATCTCGGCGTCGATGAAGGCGAAGAACAGCCCGAAGATCTTGAAGTCCCCCTCGAACGCCCGTCCCGTCGGGGTGATCGTCATGTCGAGCTCACCCGTCGTGACGTTCGGGATCTCTGCAGAACCGAAGATCCGCAGGCTCTGCTCGCTGGCATCGATGGTCAGGTCGACACCGGCATCTCCGATGATGACGATGTTTGGCCCGATGTTGAAGCCGGGAAGGCTGCCGTAGGCGACGATGCCGTTGGGGTCGATCTCCATACGAGCGCTGATGAAGCACCCCTGCACCCGGTTGTCGATGCAGTAGGTCGACGGGCTCGGTCGGGGTGGGATCTGCTCACAGCCGCCGCCTGAAGGAGCTTCGCCGCTCGCTGCGCCGAGCGGGTTGATGTAGAGGTCCCCGCCGAGGATGATCCCCGGTTCGAGGCACAGCTCCGGGCGGGACACAGCGCTGTACGAGAACTCCACGCTCTTCAGCGAGATGTTGGGAAGCGCTGCAGTCAGCTCGGCGATGTTGATCGGCGCACCGGATCCGGCCGCCGCCACCTGGGTCTGGAAGGTCGCAAGGTCGATCAGCGAATACCCGGCCTGGCTCGCTCCCCGGATGCCGAGGAGGTTGGGGACGCCACCGGGCAGGATCTGGACCAGGATCGAGGCGTCGAGATCCTTGTCGGCGATGACCACGTCGCCACGGAAGCCGATCGTGACACCGCTGCCGAGGCCCAGCTCGATGCGCAAGCCGTTGATGTCGAGCCAGCCGATGCCGAAGACGCTCTCCCAGGTCTCCTCGGTGATGAGCTCGCCGCTCAGGATCAGCTCGGCCGGCGGCCCGGCGTCGAGGGCTCCCCCGAGGGCGAACGTCAGAACCTCGCCGTCCATGCGGACGGTCATCTGGCCCTCGAGACCGAACGAGCTCGGGGTGACATAGAAGGAGAGCTGGCCCGAGACGAACCATTCCGGCGCTGCACCGGCCGGCGGCGTGATGGCGGGGAGGACCGCCTCGAACCGGGGTTCGGTCGTGCTGCCGAACAGCGGCACGAAGCCCCGGACGAGCACCTTGTCATCGGGGTCGATCCACAGGTCGGCGGCGACGGGGTCGATGGCATCGGGCAAACCGACGCTCGCCATTGCGGTAGCTCCCTGGGCGATCTCGAGGGTGAAGTCGCAGTCGTCCTGCGTGTCGCCCGCTTCGCACCCGAACAGGTGCTTGAAGAAGTCGAACATCGCTGGGTCGAGGTCGCCCGATTCGACATCGATGTCGGCGTTGGCGACGACGAGCGTCACATCGGGGAGAGCCAGGTCGCCGAACGGTGAGATGAAGACGTCGGTGAAGGGGGCGGGGAAGTCGTCGTCGAGGTCGCCGATCGTGAGATCGCCGACCGGACGGAGCCGCAGGGCCGTTGCGTATTCGAGAGCGCCGCCGTCGTATCCGGCGGAGAACAAGGCGTCGGCGGCGATGGTCCCGTCATAGATCGTGGTGCCGGTCGCCAGGAAGTTCGGATCGTCGCCTACATGGAATGCCAGTGTGACGTCGCCCACAGAGAGGTTCTCGAGGCCGGTGCCGGCGACGCTGGGTGCTCCGCCGAGCGGTGAGGCGGCGAAGTCGACGATCTCCGAGAGCGGGATCTGTCCGTCGAGGGTGCCGCGGAAGTCGGCCGAGACGGAGTCGCCCTCGATGGCGAGTTGGGCCGTCGCAGTCAGTGTGGCGGTGCTCACCGGGATCGAGGCGCCGATCGTGGCGCTCGCCGACAGTGGCGGGCCTGTGTCCGCCTCGATGGCGATGAACGCACCCGTCACGTCCACGCCGATCCCGAAGGGGTCGACCCAGATCCCGTCACCGGTGAGGTCTCCGGCCGTGTCCCACTGTCTGCCGATGTCGCCGGTGATGGCGAACCCGAATGCCGGGTCGTCGTAGGTGATCCCAGCTTCGACGGCGATGGTCTCGATCGGTCCGAGATCGTCGATGTTGGCTTCGATGGTCGTGCGGAGGCCGCCGAGGTAGGAGACGCCGTCATACTCGAAGCGGAGGAAGAGGTCGTTGATCGTTGCGCCCGGGAGGGCGAGTTGCTGTTCCATCCAGTCCGGGAAGGGAACCTCGATGGTGGGGAGCGCCGCCGTCAGTTCCAGCCCTGTGAGGTCGAAGCTCGCCCCGTCGCCGTTGCCCCAGTCGAACGTCGCCGTGGTGAAGCCGGTGTAGTCGACGAGCGATTGACCGCCGCCGTCCTTGACGAATCCGAAGGTGTCGAGGAATTCGTCACCGAGGACGGCGAGGTCGGCGGTACCGGCGACCGACAGCTCTCCCTCGAGGTGGAGGTCGACGACGTCCTGATTGTAGAAGTCGAGGGCGGCCTGGCTCAGGTCGTCGGCTGTGATGGTGTAGGGCGGAGCGGCGATGTCGTCGAGGGGAATCGCCACCGTGTAGTCGACCTCCGGCATCGACAGTTCGCCGACGATGGACCCGGCCAGGGCGGGGGTGGTCTTCTCGAAGAGCGCCGACAACGCGACGTCGGTGGTCTTCACGCCGAGGAGCAGGATCTGTCGGTCGTCCCCAACCTGGAAGACGTTGGTGAGCCCGATGAGCACCTCGACGTCGACGGTGTCGAGCACCGTGGCGTTGGCGGTCATCGTGAACGTCGCCTCTTCGCCGAGGGTCGTCGATGCGGAGAACCGCACCTGATTGAGCCGCAGCTCGTCCTGGCCGGGAAAGAGTTCGGTGACCCCGGCCTTCGAGGTCGAGACGCCCTGGGCCGCATACAGGCCGGCTATCTCGTCCATCCCGATCTCCGTCAGTATCGTGAAATCCGCACCCAGCACCCCGGGTTCGAACGAGAACAGCGCCTCCAGGTCGAAACCGGCGAGCGGTCCGTCGGCATTGTCAGGATCGACGGAAGCGTTCAAGGTGACCGTGGCCTCGGCGACGTCGTCGACGATCGCCAACTCCGTCGCAATGCCCACGCCGTAGAGGTCGAGCCAGTCGTAGCCGAACGCGTTCTCCCAGCAGGCTGCTCTCGGCGGAACGAGCGCCGGGGCAGGAGCAGTTGGCACGAAGACCCCGGGAGCGGCAGCGGCGCACTGGTCGTCGACGAACGTCCCGCCGAGCGACACGACGACATCTCCGCCGTCGTGCTCGAATGAGCCCGCCACGTCGAAGGGTGGGAAGTCACCGTCGACCGGGCTTCCGGCCGCAGGCGCGAGCTGCCCGGTGAGTCCGACGACGGCGGGGGGTGACCCGACGGTGTAGTCGAAGGTCAGCTCCCAGTTGTCGGACGCCTGGAGCCACCCGCCGACCGCCGCACCCGGGGCGGGCGGAAGGGTTGCAGATAGACCGAGTGATGCGCCTTCGAAGTCGCCGTTGAAGATGCTCCAGGTGGGTCCGAGCTCACCGGTCAGCGTCACGAGCGTGGCCGGATCGATGCCACCTTGGGCCGTGTAGCCGAGACCTTCGGCGGCGGCAGCGCCGATGACCGAGTCGAGCACCAGCGTGCTCTGGTAGTCGACGCCGGCATCCTCGACCGCGAAGCCGTCGGGGTAGAACGCAAGGATCGGAGTGGGGGCGGATTCGCTGAACGGCGTGAGATCCTGTTCGCCGGTGGCGAGCGCGACCCAGGTGTCGGGGAAATCGGGTGCCGGAGCGCCGGCGGCCAGCGCCCAGTTCGCTGCGAACGACTCGAGGTCGACGTCGGAGGCGTGCAAGCCGAGCGACACATTCGGGACCGCACTGTCATCGTCGAACCACTGCAAGAGCAGGAGCCCGTCGACCTCGCCGCCGTTGAATGTGAACGTGCCCGGGAACGCTGCCGAGCGTGTCCCGTCGTCGAACACGACATCGCCGACCTGGATCTCGATGGTCACGCCGTCGAAGTCGACCACCGCCGGCGGCATCAGGAGCGTCCGCGCGTCGCCTGGCACGAGCGCTTGGATCGCAGCCTTGTTCGATGTGAAGGCACCATCCCCTGCATCGTTCGGATCCAACGGCGGCGACGGGACGGACAGCAGGGCGATTCCACCGTCGAGCGAGCCGGTCTTGACAGTGATCACCAGATGCGAATCGGCGCGCGCGGAACCCGCCAGGGCGAACACGGAGGCGGTCAGGCCGACGACCACTGCGAGCAGGATGCGAGAACGGAGTCGACGACTGATTGAGACCACCGGTGATGCCTTTCGTCAGAACCACCACCATGTGTGGTTGATCAAGATTACGCAACGTGTTGACCAGCCGGTCAATGCGCGATCGTGAATGTAGCGGATAAAGGAGGCGTATGCCCGAATTTCGGGACTTTCGGCCCGGGTGGGATCTGCGGACGGTTCCGCGGTCCGGTCACAGCCACTTCGACACCGTCGCGGGGTGATACCCCAACTCGTCGGCGATCTGAGTGATCGTCCACCCAGCCTTCCGTAACGCTTCAACCTTCACGTACTCCTCCTCTGTCATCATCCCGAGGGCTCCCTTCCAGCCGCCGAGCACTACCACTCGACAGGCTGGAAGGAGCCACCCGGCAACCAGGCATTTCAACCCGACAGAGAAACACACCCCTCAGATCACACCGCGAAAATCACCGAGCACCTAACGCTAAATCTCATGAGCCCCCGACATCAGCCACGCAATGGCCACAGGTTTGATCTCCCGGAATCCGATGGATCACATCGATCAGCCGAGGGCCGATGGGGACGATCGGGCATTCTCGGTGTGGACGCCGGAGGAATACCTGTCCTTTGTCGAGTTCGTTAGCAGGTCCACGAGTCGTCGGTGGTTCCCGTTGAATGAACTCGCGATAACCACAGGGGCGCGGAGAGGCGAACTGCTGGGGCTGACATGGACGAACGTTGATCTGGATGCCAAGACCATCAGGCTCGCCCAGAGCCGGGTCTGCGCCGGATACCGCGCTGAGGTCCGCGGCACGAAGACGAACCTGTCGAAGCGGGTGGTGAGCCTTTCTGAACAGGCTATGGATGCCCTCCGCCGTGCGATGCGGCAGCAGCAGGAAGACCAGGCGCTCTTCGCGAAGGCATGGGCGAACTCTGGATTCGTCTTCACCAAGCCCGATGGAACACCCCCGCACCCGGACACCATCTCGAAGCGATTCGCCAAGGACGTGAAGGACTCCGGTGTTCGCAGAATCAGACTCCATGACCTTCGTCACACCTTCGCCACCACAGCGTTGGCTGCCGGAGAGAACCCCAAGGCGATTTCCGAGGCGCTCGGACACAAGAACATCGAGATCGCTCTGACGACGTATTCACACGTCCTTCCCGGCATTGACCACGCTCACGTGAGACTCCCCAGGCCTGCTCACTGATATTCCTCACCCTCCTGGAGATACCCGACGTCGGGTGGGGCCCTCTCCAAGGTGGCTGTCAGCAACGACATCGCAGGTGAGGAGAGGAGCCCCACCCCTGATGCTGACATAGGAGGAAGACGTGGAGATCTGTGCGTTGAGGAAGCAGGGATGGTCGATTTCGTCGATCGCCCGTCATGTGGGCCGTGACCACAAGACGGTCCGGGCGTATCTGGCCGGTGACCGCGATCCTGGGGCCTGCCGGCCGCTCGACCCGGCCCCGTTCGATGTTGTTGAGCCGTATGTGTCCCAGCGGCTGGTTGAGGATCGGCATTTGTGAGCGACCATGTTGTTCGACGAAGTCACCGGGTTGGGGTATGACCGGTCGTATCAGACGTTCACCCGGCATCTGCGGGACCGTCAGCTGCGGCCCCGATGTGACGCGTGTGCCGGGGTAAAGGGCCGCCCCACTGTCGATATCGACCATCCGCCGGGCGCCAAGGTGCAGTGGGACTGGTTGGAGCTCGGTGCCTGCCCGTGGGACCCGTCTGTGGAGGTGTTCGTGTTGGTGGGGTCGCTGGCGTATTCGTCGCGGGCCCGTGCCTGGCTGAGCCACGGGATGGATCAGCCGCGTCTCGTCGAGGGGATCGACGCGGTGCTGCGCCGCCTGGGCGGCACCGCCAGGTCGTGGCGAACCGATCGGATGGCGCCGGTGATCAACCCGGCAACGGGCCGGCTGCAGGCGTCGTTTGCGCCGGTGGCGAAGCACTACGGGGTGACGGTGGTGCCGTGTCCACCGCGGCGGGGGTAACCGCAAAGGCGTCGTCGAAGAGCACATCCATTTCCTCACCCAACGGTGGTGGCGGACCGTCGCCGCCACCAACCTGGCCGACGCTCAGGCGAGCCTGGACCGGTTCTGCGCCACGATCGGTGACACCCGCCGCCGCGGCGGCGGCACCGTCGGGGGCACTCGCCGACACTGAGCCTCTGCTGCCGCTACCTGCAATGGCGTATCCCGCCCTCTTCGAGGACATCAGGCGGGTGGCCATCAACGCCCTGGTATCGGTGGACGGGAACCGCTACTCGGTGCCACCCGCCCTGGTCGGCACCGACGTCACCGTCAGACAACGGCTCGGCGACACCACCCTGGTGGTCCTCTCTGCGGCGGGCACCGTGGTCGCCACCCACCACGTGGCGCAACGGGGTCAGGGACGGGTGGTGCGGCTCCCCGAACACACCGCGGCGTTAGAGAACGTCGCGCTCGGCGCCTTCAGCACCGACCGGCCCTGCAAGACCAAGGCGAACCGGCCCCCAACGGAGGCGACGCTACGGGTCGCCGCCGAGATCACCGGCGGTGACAGCGCCGATACGGGTCCGGTGATCGACCTGTCGGTCTACCAACGCTTCGTCGACCGACAGGAGGGTGCCTGATGAGCAAGGACTCGATCTATCAACAGCTCCGAGCCCACCCTGGCATATCTGAACCTCGCCGCTGCCGCCGAGGCGCTCCCCGCCCAGCTCGAAGTTGCCCGCAGCAACCGGACCGGCCACACCGAGTTCCTCGAAGCTCTGCTGAGTATCGAGGTGGCCGCCACCGAACAACGCCGCTGGGACGGCCGGATGCGGTTCGCCAACTTCCCAGCCCCCTGACGCATCGACGACTTCGACTTCGCCGCCCAACCATCAGTCGGCCAAGCGTTGATCCGGGAACTCGCCACCGGCAGCTACCTCGACGACGCCACCAACCTGCTGTTCATCGGGCCCCCCGGTGTCGGCAAAACCATGCTCGCCATCGCGCTAGGCCACGCTGCGGTCGATAGCGGCCACCGCGCCTACTAGACCGTAGGGATTACGGGTTGGGGTGACAGGTCCGTGACTCTGGTGGTCACGGGGAGGATCCTTCTTGGGTATCGAATCCAGAAGGGAGTCCTCCCCGTGACTGTTGATGACGTTATCTATCAGCGGCGTGTTCGTGTACTCACGTTGGCTGTCGAGTTGGGCAACGTGTCGGAGGCGTGCCGGCTGGTCGGGGTGTCTCGTACCAGCTTCTATCAGTGGCGACAGGTGGCGGATGCTTATGGGCTCGAGGCGCTACGTCCCCGAGATCGGCGTCGCTGTCGTCAACCGAATGAGACCCCGATGTGGCAGGTCGACATCATTTTGGCTGAGGCGATCTCCCGCCCGTCGTTGGGTGCCGCCCAGTTGTTGCCGTTCGTGGAGGATCGGGGGGTGGTGATCTCTGCGTCGGGGGCCCACAAGGTGCTGCGACGACACCGCCTGGGACGCCGCTCCCAACGTCTCGCTGCCTTGGCGCAACTTACCGCCGTGTGGGACTGTCAGAAACTTTGTGTATCGGGTGTGATCTGAGCGCCTGCAGTTGAGAGGCTGTGGGCTGGGAGGATCATGCCGATGAACTCAAATGATGAATGGAGTCTGCCGGCGGTCCCTGACGCGGAG
>JABMPV010000332.1 GCA_013202595.1 bacterium | reverse complement strand
CTACCAAGCTGCGCTACAGCCCGTTGCGCCATTGTGCCACGGAGAAGTCACACTCCGGTGAACGTTCTCCTCGCCAGGTCCACCGCCCGGCCCACAGCCGGCCTGATCCCGTTCCGATAGACGTGATCCCACCTGCCCTTGAACGTCGGCGGATAACCCCGGAGGCGGACGTGTTTCCTGGTGAGATCCGTCCAGTGCATCTTGTAGGGCTCCGCCTCACCGAGCAGGTCGAACGAGCGTGCGCCCTCCTCGATCAACGACTCGACCACAGCCGCCCGCAGCGCCAGACCGGGCGAAGCCGACTTGTACTCGGGGTCGAAACCGACCTTGAGGTTCACCGCCTGCCCGGTCCTGGCGAGATTCAACTCGAAGGCGACGGGACGGGCGCCATCGCGCATCATGGCGAGCCGCAGCCAGCCACTGGCGGCCGCAGCCTCGGCAAGATTCGTCACGAACCGTCGATTGGCCTGTGATGAGGCGATGGAGGTCCCTTCCTCGTGGGCCCACCCCGTCTCTGCGATAGCGAATGCCTCATCGAGAGCAGCCACATCCCGCTCGATGGCCACTGTGAGGCCGTCACGGTCGGCGGCGCGGCGCTTGCGACGCATCGTCGATCGAAACGACTTGGACAGCCGCTCCTCGAGAGCCTCGAACGAATCGGGCAGAGCAATCCACGGCGACTGGAGCCCCGGGATGTGGCGCAATCCGATGCCTGCTCCGCGCAGCGCGGTCGTGAGCGCGGCCGTCCCAAGTGACCCTGCCTCCAGCACGGGGAGATCGAGAACGTCCCAGCCGGGCAGATCCCGGATGTGCCCGGCCAACGACTCGACCGCATCGAGATGGTCGGCGTCTGCGAGCACCGCGAAGCGATCTGTGTACTCGTTGGCCCATCCGGTGAGGGCGGTGCCCCGCCAGCGGCCCGGGTCGCTGCCGAGCGCAAGCGGAGCGACCACGACCAGGCGGTCGTCACGACGCACCGTCACCAGGTGCATCAACAGATCACCGCCGTACCCCGCCCACCAGGCCCTGAGGAACTCGGGGGTCAGAAAGACGGAAGGGGCGGCGGTCCGGTCCACCAGATCGGCCCACTCAGAGGCGATCCGGTCGATTTCAGCTTCATCGGATATCAGCTCGAATGCATCCACGCCGACAGCGTAGGCAGGGTTCTCTCGGCACTGCGGCACTGCTAATCTTGCGCCGGGTCGCTAGCTCAATCTGGCAGAGCATCGGACTCTTAATCCGCAGGTTCCGGGTTCGAATCCCGGGCGGCCTACGGGAACCCTTCGGGTTCCTTGCGAGTTCGGCTTTGCCGAACGCCATGAGAACGCTTTGCGTTCCTTGGGAGAATCCGGGAACCCTTCGGGTCCCTTGCGAGTTCGGCTTCGCCGAACTCGGGGCATTTGTAATCGCCTTCAACCGGTCCTTTGCCGGTTGTTTGCGCGTCCGGGAATGCTTCGGGTTTCGGGAACGCTTCGCGTTCCTTGGGTCAATGGATCACCCGGACGCGGTGCCGCCCTACCGGCGGGGGCAGGGCGGCACACCACCTCACGGGCAGTCAGGGCTCTAGCCCGGAGCGACCACTGCAACCTTGAGCCACAGTTTCGTCGCATCCTCGTAGGCGATGACCGGGTCACCCGACCCGTTCAGGACCATCGACGAGTACCTGCCGAGGTTCCCGGCAGAGGCGACCGTCGTGATCGTCTCAGCCGCGCTGTCGCCGTCACCTGGCACAATGCACCTGCGCGGGCGTAGCCGAATTGGTACAGGCGCCGGATTTAGGATCCGGTGGGTTTCCCCGATGCGGGTTCGAGTCCCGCCGCCCGCACGACGGGAACCCTTCGGGTTCCTTGGGAGTTCGGCTCTGCCGAACTCCTGGCCACTGCTCGCTTTCTCCCAAGGAACCTCAGGTGGCTCCTTGGGAGTTCGGCTCTGCCGAACTCCTGGCCACTGCTCGCTTTCTCCCAAGGAACCTCAGGTGGCTCCTTGGGAGTTCGGCTCTGCCGAACTCCTG
>JABMPV010000025.1 GCA_013202595.1 bacterium | reverse complement strand
GTCCAGCACGATCAGGTCGGCGATCTTGCCTACCTCGATGCTGCCGAGATCGCCCTCGCGGTGACTGGCATATGCCCCGTTGATGGTGTAGGCGGTGATCATGGCGTCGAGATCCACACGCTCGGTCGGGCCGAGCACCGGGCCCTCGCCATCGGCGATCGCCATGCCGAGTCACCATCCATGCAGTTGAGGAACACCCGGTCTGCCGATGTGGACGTCACCCCGCCCATCTCCCACTGTCGTCCTCCGTGTGCACGGGTCCGATCTGACCGCCCGATCTCCTCCGAGTCGGCCACCGTGGACCCACCGGCGGTGTCACGTCAAGGGCGGACGGATCGACCGGTCCGGGCACCTCCCGGATATGACGGTCGGGGTCGCTATTGATACGATCAATGGACTCGAGCAGGTAGATCGGCAGACACGAGTGAGCAGCCAGACGAAGCGACCGGCCCATCCCCGGCCCGCCGTGGGCGTCGTGATCGTTGAAGACGGCAGACTGCTCCTCATCCGACGGGCCAAGAACCCCTTCCGGGGTTGCTGGGCGGTCCCCGGTGGGAAGGTGAGATGGGGCGAGACCCTCGCCGCGGCTGCACGGCGTGAAGCCGAGGAGGAGACCGGTCTCATCGTCAGGGTCGGGGACGTCGTGTGGGTTGGCGAGACGATGACCTCTTGTGAGGCGTCGCCGGGTTCCCACAACGTGCTGATCGACTTCCACGCCGAAGTCGTAGGTGGCGTGCTCGCGGCCGGCAGTGATGCCGCAGACGCCGCGTTCGTCCCGATGGCCGAGGCACGCCACTTCCCCCTGACCCCCACCATGGGCGACCTGCTCGATGTCCTGGAATCGTCACCGCCCTTCCACTCACCGTCTCCGGAGATCACCGCCATCCCGGTGAACGGGAGAACTGCCCGATCGTCGGGCGCTTCTGGACGGGGATCGCCCTGGGCTCCGCCTTCTCATCCCGACTCGTACGACGGTCGATCGACGGACTCCAGGCACCTCAGTCGCTCTGGCCCCGCCGCCGATCCCGAGAGCATCGACGGTCCGGCGTTGGCCGCGGCGCTGGGGCGGGAGTTGCGTCACCGCCGCAAGGATCTCGGCCTGACCTTGCAGCAGGTGGCCGATCTCTGCGGCTTGTCTCAACCGTTCCTCAGTCAACTGGAGAATGGCAAGGCCATGCCCAGCCTGTTGGCCCTGCACCAGGTGGCGGCCGCGCTCGGGACGTCCGGCCGCGAACTGCTCCACCCATCCGCACCGGCCGACATCAGTCTGATTCGCGCCGACGGAAACCCCACCTGAGCGGACACTCGAAAGCAGTCAGGTCGAGCGCCCGAACCGCCCGGCCATGGGATCGACCACCTGATCGGGGATGAGATCGGCGATTGCCGCGAACCGGTGGGACATGTGAGGGAAGCTCGTTGCGAGCAGATACTCGTTCTGGAAATCGGGATCGACGGGCAACTCGACACGGCGAATCGTCGCGGCGATCTCCTGGGCTTCGAGCCGCTTCTCCCGGTTCAACAGGGCGATCCGGGCTCCGTCGCCCGCCGCATTGCCGACCGAGTACACCCTGTCGAGCGGGCAGTCAGGGATCATCCCGAGGATCATCGCCCTGGTCGCGTCGATGTGTGACCCGAAGGCGCCGGCCAGGATGATCTTGTCCGGTGTCTCGATGCCCAACTCACGCAGGAGGATGTGCGAGGCCGTGTAGAGCGCGGCTTTGGCGAGTTGAATCTGTCGGACGTCGTCCAGTGTGATCGGAATGTCTCGCCCAATGGATGTCTCCGAGGCACGAGCGACTACGTACTCCCAGCCGAGTTCGGTCTTGCGGACCCGATCCGTCTCGAGATTCGGTACGAAGTGCCCCCGGGCGGTGATGATCCCGGTCCGGAACATCTCGGCAACGCCGTCGATGATCGCCGAGCCGCAGATGCCCTTGGCCGGACCACCGTCGGTGCCGCCTCCGAAGTCCGGCCCCCAGCTTTCGGTGCCGATGACCTGGTAGCGGGGTTCGAAGGTGTCGGCATCGATCTCGATCCGGTCGATCGCCCCGACCGCCGCCCGCATCCCGTACTCGATGTGGGCGCCCTCGAAGGCGGGGCCCGTCGGCGTCGACGTGCACACCAGGCCGTTGCGGCTTCCGGCGATCAATTCGGCGTTGGTTCCGATGTCGATGATCAGCAGGTTCTCGTCCTGCTTGTGAGGCTCCTCGGAGATGACCACCGCCATGGCGTCGGCTCCGACGAAGCTGGCAGCGATCGGCAGCACATGGAGGTTGGCGCCGCGATTGGCCACGACGCCGAGATCCCGGGCCGGCACATCGAGCGCACGATGCACCGCAGGGACGAAGGGGACGGTGCTGAGGGGCCTGGTCGAGATCCCGAGGAACAGGTGGTGCATCGTCGTGTTGCCGACCACCGATATCTCGTGGATGTCTGCCACATCGACCCGGTGACTGCGAGCCGTTCTGGTGATCAGCGCGTTGACGCCAGTGAGGAGGACATCGTGGAGGGTGGCGAGGCCATCGACGTGTTCCGCCTCGTACTTCATCCGCGACATGATGTCGTCGCCGAACGAGGTCTGTGGATTCATCATCGAGTCGGTGCCGATGAGCTCGCCGCTCTCGAGATCGCAGAGATAGGCGGCGATCGCGGTACTCCCGATATCGAGAGCGATGCCGTAGATGCTCTCGCTCAATCCGGGCCGGACATCGATGACCCTGCGGCCCTGCCAGAGAACGACCGAGACCTTCCCATCGGACTCTCGCACGACTCCGCCGATCCTGCGGAGCAGGTCGAGATCGAACTCGATGTCTGCCGGCTCGGGGAGGCGTTGATCCGATCCTGCGTGGACTCGTGACATCGCGGCAACCAGTGCCCGTGACAGCCGCTCGACGTCGCCGAGGGGGTCCTCGAGCGTGGCAGGCTCCATCTCCAGGTAGTAGCGGCGCACCGTCTGCCGAATATCTATGGCCCGATCGTTGGCCGCCTTGCGGATGATCTGACGGTTGCCCCGGCTCGACTCCGGGACGAACACCACCATGTCGCCGCACACAGTGGCCTGGCACGAGAGTCTGAGGCGATCCGGATCGAGACCCATCTTCCGCCACGTCTTCGACCTCTTCTGCACCCACTCCCGCTCGTTCGAGAGCATTGCCGACGCATGATCCGGAGAGGATTCGAGGTCACCGAACCGGCCGTCCTCAATGATCACCCTGCACTTGCCACAGGTCGCCGCGTCGGCGCAGATACTCTCGATCTCGATGCCCAGTTCGGCTGCGGCGCGCCTGATGCTGGTTCCGGCCTCCACCGGGCCCCGGGCTCCCGACGGCTGGAAGATCAGCGTGTGCCGCGCAGGGGCGGCCGGGTCATCCATTGGCATGCTTACGCGACAACGGGATCCTCTTCCGTCACATCGGGACGGCGATACAGCCCGAGGCGGTTCACGAGCTCGGGCAGAATCGACGACCAGGACACCGTCATCATATGGAGGCCGCGCACGCCTTCGATGGCGCGCACCTCCTCGGCGACCTCCAGACAGATCTCGACACCCTCCGCGGCGGCCTGCTCCTTGTCGAAGCCCTTCATCCGGGCGACGATCTCATCTGGCACGTCCATGCCGGCCACGTTGTCCTTCATGAACTGCGCTCCAGCCGCCGAGCGGATTGGCCGCACCCCGGCGAGGATGTGTGCCTCGTAGCCCTCGTTCCCAATCACTGGCTGTGGTCCTGTTCTCCGTGTTGTCCCACCATCTTGTGACGACAGGTGTCGCGCAGAGCGCAGTAGTCGCAGATCGCTCCCTTGGTAGCGATGTCTGCACCGATCCCAATCACCGATGTGAGCGACTTGAGGGGCCTCATCTCGAGGCCGGGCGAGAGGACGACACCGACCCGTTCCGGGTCGATCATCGCGAAGACCTCGATCTGGCCGGGGTCGACGCCCCACCCTTCCATCCCCGGGCTCAGCGGCAGGCTGGTCTGCAGGCCCGCGGCTGCGGCTTCCCGCTCCACCTGGTTGCACGCAGCGGCGTTGAGCGAATGGACCGCCGCCGACCCGACTGCATCGAGTGCCAATCCGAGGATCACGCTGTCGGCTATCTCAACGGTCGCACGATCCCCGAGTGCGCCGCCGATCGTGCACAGCATCACCGCGACCGACTCTGCTCCACCGAGGTGCTCGGTGATGAGCGGCCCGGTGAGTACCGCCCCTCCCTCGAGCGTCACCCTGTTGTGACGTGAGGACTCGACCGGCACGGTGCGGATGAGCACAGCAGGGTCTACCAGGGTCCTGCCGACATCGAGCGCATGCTGCGAGATGTCCACGAGCCGAGGATGACGAACCCGGATCGCGGCGGGATCTGCGGCCTGGCTGCGCAGGACGTCATCGACGTCATACGTGAGGTCCCAGTCCCGCTGCACGTGCATGGCTATGCGTCGTCCTCGGGAGCGTGGGCCCGGAAGTATTTGATGTATCCCATCCCGTACCCATCTCGGCCCCGCAGGAGATCTGCCGCCCGGATCGTGAGGCCCAGTTTGGCGGCGTCGGTGATCGCGCACGACGCCCCCTCGCCCATTGCCAGGCTGATGAAGGCCTGGTTCAGCGTGTGCCGGTCGGGAAGCCCGAAGGAGACATTGCTGGCACCGAGGTTGATGTTGACCCCGTACTCCGCGACCAGGCGGCGAATGGTGTCCAGTGTCACCCGCGCTGCGGAGCTGTCCGCGCCGACGGTGAGGACCAGCGGATCGATCACGATGCTCTCGAGCGGGATACCGAGCGATCCGGCCCGATCGATGATCTTCTCCGCCACAGCGAATCGGTCTGCTGCGGTCGGCGGGATGCCGCCTTCGTCGAGGGCGAGGCCGATGACGGCAGCGTCGTACTCCTTGACGACCGGGAGGATCGCGCTCATCGAGGCCTCCTCACCGTTGACCGAGTTGATCAGCGGGCGCCCCTTGCAGACTTCGATGCCCGCGATGATCGCCTCCGGGCTGGGTGAGTCGATGCAGAGGGGCACGTCGACGGCGTCACTGACGATCGCCACGAGTTCGCGCATCACCTTGACCTCGTCTATCTCGGCTACCCCGACGTTGATGTCGAGGACGTCGGCTCCGGCTTCGACCTGACTCACGGCCAGGTCGACGACGTAGTCGTAGTTGCCCTCAGTCAGGGCAGCGGCCAGACGCTTGCGGCCGGTGGGGTTGATCTTCTCCCCGATCATCGTCATCGGCCCCTCGGTGTCAATGACCACGTCGGTAGTGCCGCTCGAAAGCTGTGTCTTCATGGGTGATACTTCTCCGTTGTTCCGGTGGTCTCCGTCGCGGGCTCTCGGCGGGATTCCCCACCCGATGCACTCTGCCTTCACGAACCGATAGGCGACCTCTCACTCGTCTCGCCTGAGCCGATCATCGACTCGTACTCTACCTATCGTTTGATAGATTTGGTTCGCGGTGCCGTTGTCTCGCTCCCTACCGACCGCCGACTTCAGACCATCAATCCCAGCGACCGCGCCCGTTCGTCGAGGGTCTCCATCACCCTGGACCGCAACTCTCCGAAGAACTCGGGCGTGTTGAAGTATGGGAGGGTGCTCGATTCGAGCGGTTGGTGAGCCTCTGCGGGCAGGGAGTAGTCGGACTCGTCGAACCCCTGGCGCCGCTCGTTGGCGTACACCCTCACGAAAGTGCGATCCACAGCGCCTTCGATCTGCTGCTCGTCCACATCGAGGCCTGCGGCCGCCCGCATCGCAGCGGCGTGCACGTCGTGCCCGACGCCGACGAACTTGCAGGTGCCGTTGAGGTCGGGAACGATGTACTGCGGGCCCCGGTTGGTGATGGCATCCACCCAGTAGTCGAGTCCCGTCTCCCGCTCGATGATCAGCAAGAGGAACGTCCGCATGGTCATGTGCCCGCCGGAAGGCGCCCAGGGGTAGCCGGGGTTGCTGTGGGGCATGTAGGCGGGGAACTCCAGACCCTTCGACTGCATCGCGTACTCCGTCTCACCCATCTCCATGGCAAGGCGCAGCGTCCCCTGGCCGAGTTCCGGCATCTCTCCCCCGGCGATCGCCCGCATCGCGGCGGCGACCCCAACGTGATCGCCGAACGACAAACCACCGGCGATCTGGCGGTCCGGGTGTCTGCGGTTCCACTCCATCGCATACCCGAGCGTGACTCCCAGCGAGATGGAGTCCATCGCCAGTTCGTCGGCGAGAGCAATGAGATCCAACGCTAGATCCGGGTCGTAGACGCCGAGGTTGGTACTCAGGAGCGCAAGAGGTTCGTAGTCGACTTTCGCCCGGAACTCACCCATCTCGCCGTCGATGCCCGGTTCGTAGACGTTCTTGTGGCACTTGATCCCGCACAACCAGCAGGATTCGGGCTTGACCACATGCGGGCCGGCCTCGAAGGTCGGTCGCTGCAGGGCAACGGCGCGGTCGTCGCCCTGGGGATTGAAGTTGAACTCCGGCAGGCTGCCGACCTCGTGCTGCATGGTCATCTGCCGCCACGTGCCTGCATCCCTGAACGGGAGACTCCCCGGACCCAGATTGATCTCCTTGTTGACCTCTTTCAACCCGCGACCGCTGACGTCCGGATTGGGCCCGTCGGCGATGATCCCCATGAGGTTCTTGGAGCCGAGGACGCTGCCGAATCCCCCCCGTCCGCAGAACCTGGGCTTGGGATCTCCCGTCTTCAACTGATTGTCCGTGGACAGGGCGATCGCCGCGTACCGCACCGTCTCGGGATGCTCACCGGCGGGGCCGAGGATCGCGAAGTGGGCTCCGGGATACCTGCGGTGCAACTCCTGGATCTTCGGGTTCACCTCCACGCCGAGGAGATCGGTTGCATCGAGGAACTCGAAATGGGCGGGACCGGATGGACCATCCGGGTCGTCGGCCGGGGAAAGGTGGATCATGATCGGCCCGGCGCTCCGGCCGGTGAACACCACCTCGTCGATGCCCAGGCCCTTGATCTTGGATCCGAAGTGGCCACTGCCTGTGCTCCACATGAGGCCGGGTCCGCCGGAGCGAGACGACTTCAGTGGCGAGTAGCCGGTGAAGAAGGTGCGTAGGCCCGTCATCACCCTTGTGCCGGTGAGCAGTCCGAGGTTCATCACGATCGGCGACTCCGGGGCGAAGGGGTCGTCGACCACCGTCCCGTCGAGGTACTTGACCGCCCGGGCGGCGCCACCCAGCGCGTCTTCGAGGTCCTCGCATCTCGCTGATTCATAGCGGACCGACCCGGCGGAGAGATCGACGTGATAGCGCGCGATCTCGAAGTCGGTTGCCGGCCGCAGCACGTCGGCGTCCATTTCGGTACTCCCTCGTAGTACAAGCAGCGACGCGATCTCGGCAACCGGGATCCTCAGTCGATCCTCGAACATCGGATGATCCAGGTGCCGATCCTATCGACGCAGGAGACGACGAAGGACGCCGGCGCGAGTCACGGACACGGACATCGATGAATACGCCCACCATCCCTGCTAGAACCGGAGGCATGTCCGATCGTCTTCGTGATCAGGTCGTCGTCGTGGCGGGTGCCACCGGGATGGCAGCCGCCACCGCCCGCCGTGTCGCGGAAGAGGGCGGCGCCGTCTTCGTCATCTCCCTCGACCCTGGTGAAGCAGAGGCACTGGCCTCCGACGTGATCGGCGGCGGAGGTCTCGCCGGGTGGTGCACCGCCGATCTCAGGGATGAAGACGCCACGGCCGCAGCCTTCGACGCCTGCATGGACCGATTCGGCCGCGTGGACGGGTTGTTCGCCGCAGCTGGAGCCAGTGCCCGCCGCGACGGTGACGGCCCGGTTCACGAGGCGACACTCGCTGGGTTCAGGGCGGCATTCGACCTGAATGCGGTGCCGGCTTTCACCGCTGCCCGTAGGGCGGTTCAGGAGATGCTCGCGGGCGGCGGTCGGGGTTCGATCGTCCTGATGTCGAGCGTTCTCGCCCGGCATCCCGCAGCTCTGTTCGCCACCCACGGCTACGCAGCATCCAAAGGCGCCATCGAGTCGCTGGCTGTGACGATGGCCTCCCACTACGCACCGTTCGGCATCCGGGTGAACGCGATCGCCCCCGGTCTCGTCGCCACGCCGATGTCGGAGCGCGCCCAGGCAGACCCCACGACTCTGAAATACGCGGAGGCCAAGCAACCGCTTGCCGGAGGGCTACTGCCACCCGGTGCCGCAGCCGAACTCGTGGTGTTCCTGCTCTCGAGGGAGTCGGGCTCCATCACCGGGCAGGTCATCGACGTGGACGGCGGATGGTCGGTCTCCGAGACCTCCTCTGAATAGCCCACGCCGGTGGCCGGTCCGATCCCCCCGGGGGGAACCCATCTGCGCGCGCTCCTGGGACACCGCTGCCAGGGCGGCCAGCGCTGCTCCGACCGCGCCCGCCTCGGACCCCAGGACCCGCGGGACGGATGTCGATGTCCTCATGTGGCACGAGCGTGACGTGATGACGCGCCATCCAGAGACCGGTGGGCGGAAGAAGATACGGCAGAGTCCCTCGAACGACCCTGCCAGACCCCCAATGGTAGATTCGGCCGCGACTCGGTGGCGTGACGAACGGGAGGTCTACGCCGTGGCTGGATCGATGAAGGGCTTCTACGATCAGGACCCGGGAACGAGACTGAAACAGTGGGATCTCGGGGCCGATCCCGAGCGACTCATCGAAGCCACAGCCGAAGACCCCGTGATGTACAACTGGCTCGGCTCGGAGGCCCGCACCGAGCATCCGTTCAACGTCTACGGCGACATCATGAGCCAACCGCAGGCCCTGCGCGACACCTTCGCGCTGAACGAGGACCGTATTCCGACTCTGGCACGCGACCTCATCGAGCGCGGTTTCACCGGGGTGGTCGGATACGGACTCGGCACGTCGCAGTACGCCCCGAAGACTGCGATCGGAGCCTTCTGGTCGTATGCGGGATGGGACGCGCGTGACATCGATTCGCTGGAGATCGTTGGATTCGGCCATCCGTTCGACGTCTCCAGCACCGTAGCCATGGCATTCTCGGGAAGCGGCAGCACCATCGACACTGTCAGGGCCGCGCAACTGTTGCAGGATCGAGGTGCTCACCAGATCGCGTTCACCAGCGTCGCCGGGAGTCCCATCACCAAGGTCTGTGCCGAGACGATCGTGTGCGCTGGAGGCTTCGACACCGGCGGCTCAGATACCTTCCACTACACGACACGGGTCGCAGCCGCGGCCTGGTTGGCCCTCGAGATCGGGGCTCTGACGAGGCCCGATGCCATGGATTGGGCCGATCTCCGGAGCCGATTGTTCAAGCTGCCGGATGCGATGGAGGCGGTGTTCCCCACGGTGACGGCTCGCGCCGCAGCCCTGAGTCGCAGGTACCGCGATATCCGGAGCGTGTTCATCGTCGGATCAGGGCCCAACGAGGGTCTCGCCGAGGAAATCGCTCTCAAGTACGACGAGATGAGCCATATCCCGGCAAAAGGCATGTGCCCGGGACGGCACCTCCACGGGGCCATCGGTACGACGACCCACGAGATCCTGACGATCGTGGTTGCCCCCGGCGGCGATCCCAATTACGCGTCACTGCGTGACGTAGCCCAGGTATCGATGATGCTGAAGGGGCCCTCGATCGGCATCATCAGCGAGGGCGACACCGGGGTGGCATCGCAGACCGACGACGTGTTCCGA
Organism: bacterium; assembly: GCA_013202595.1. Lineage (GTDB taxonomy): Bacteria > Actinomycetota > Acidimicrobiia > Spongiisociales > UBA11373 > JABMPV01. The sequence continues at coordinate 10,439 of JABMPV010000025.1, read as the reverse complement.
CTCCCGGAGACGGATCCCATGCTGTTCTCACTACTCGCGGTCCTTCCCGGCCAACTGCTGGCCTACTTCGCCGGGGTCGCCCAAGGCGACGTGAATCCAGATTGCCAGCGGGCCAATGTCGCTCGCCACGCCAAGGTCTGGCACTGGCTGTTCCCCAAGGACGCACATTGAGACTTCGACTGACCATCGACGAGATCCCAGGGAGGGTGCAATGCACAACGTGACGATGCTCGGGGCAGGACTGATCGGCATGTTCTACACGCTGACCTTGCACAGCAACAGGAGTCCAGACAAGGTCAAGGTGTTGTACTCCCGCAGCGAAGATCGGGCCAGGGAGTCGGCGGAGGCCTGGGGCGTCGAGCGCTGGACCACCGACATGGATGCAGCGATCAACGACCCCGAAACCGACATCGTCGTGATCGGCCTCCCGAACTCGCTGCACAAGGAAGCGGTGCTGAAGGCGGTCGCCGCCGGGAAGGCCGTGCTCTGCACGAAGCCGCTCGCGACCAACGCCGCCGACGCCAAAGAGATGCTCGATGCCGTCGAGGAGGCCGGGGTGTTCCATGGCTATCTCGAGGATCTCATCTACACGCCGAAGGTCCTGAAGACGATCGATGCGGTCCAGAAGGGCGTGGTCGGCAAGGTCCTGTGGACCCGGTCGCGTGAGACACATGGCGGTCCACACAGCGCATGGTTCTGGGATCCCGAGATGGCCGGTGGCGGAGCCATCATCGACATGGGCTGCCACTGCATCGAGCTCAGCAGGGCCATGGTCGGCAAGGACATCAGGCCGGTCGAGGTGATGTGCTGGGCCGACACCCAGGTACACCCGATCGAGGTGGAGGACCACGCTATCGGCCTCATCAAGTACGAGTCGGGAGCGATCGGCCAGTTCGAGGTCTCGTGGAACTTCGCCGGGGGAATGGACCTCCGGGACGAGGTGTCGGGCACCGAGGGGACCATCTGGGTGAACCACTGGCTGAGGACCGGCTTCGAGATCTTCACCCGCGTGGGCCAGGAAGGCTATGTGGCCGAGAAGGCGGAGGGCGAGACCGGGTGGTTGTTCCCCGTCGGCGACGAGTTGGCTGAACTCGGCTACGTCCCCATGTTCAACGAGATGCTGAACGCTCTCGACACGGGGATCGAGCCGCGAGAGACGTTCTACGACGGCTACGTCGTCAACGCGATCATGGACGCCGTCTACCGGTCGATCGACTCAAAACGCTGGGAGCCTGTCGAGATCGAGGACTGGCGCGGCGTGGAGGGTGCGGAACTGTCCACGGCCTTCACCGACTACGACGCCGAGCACCTCCTGGTGAAGGAGGAACTCATGCCCGACGGTCGAACGAAGCTGATCCTCAAGGAGAAGTCAACCGGGAAGATCATTGAGCGCTTGACCTAGAAGCGCCTCCACGGTCGATGATTCCGGGCTCGACATCACACCGTCGAGGCTCCCCACGACGGTCGCCGCCACGGCGTTCGCGTAGTGCAGCGCCGCCTCTGCGGCCAAGCCACGGCCGAGAGCGAAGAGGAACCCGGCATTGAACGAGTCACCGGCTCCGACCGTCGACGATGCTTCGATCGGGCGCGTTGCCGCGTCGATGCGCCGGTCCCCGGTGATGAGTGTCGAACCCGCCCGGCCCCGCTTGACCACGAGGGCCTGTGCTCCACTGTCGAAGAACGCACGCGCTGCACCCTCGAGATCGCTCTGACCGCTGCAGTGGAGCATTTCGTGTTCGTTTGCCAGGAGGTACGAGACCTCGGGCAGGAAAACAGCCAATTCGTCGAGATCTGCCACCGGCGGTACCGCCGGCCCGATATCGACGCTGGTGACGGCGCCGTGCCGCCGGGCGGTGGCCAAAGTCTCGGCTGCGGCCTCCGATCGGAAACGTGGGAGCAGGTGGTAGCTGGTGAGGAGTACGAACGTTGCTTCCCGGAGTGCGTTCGCCGGAACATCGGCGGGGCCAAATGCGGGGGCTCCACCGGGGTGATGGAGCGCCATTCGTTGCATCCGGTCGTCCATTGCGATCACCGTGACCGAGGTCGCCGTGCCGGAAGGACGCGACAGGACTTCCAGACCGACACCGCGGTCCTGGAGCCAGCGATGCGCTGCGTCGCCGAGCGAATCCTCCCCGATCACCGAACAGAGACTGACATCGCCTCCCAGGCCGGCAAGCACGAATGAGGAGTTGGCGCCGTTACCTCCGAGCGTCATCGTCGCCGGCGTGTCCGTGAGCGCAATGCCCTCTTCGGTGAACTCGTCGATGTCGCTCGATGGAAGGCGCTCGAACCCCGTAAGAGTCAAATCGACCGTGGTCGTACCGATCACGAGGAAGCGCGGAGTGGTGTCAGTCTGCATCTGCATCGCCCGGTGTGGCTGGTCGGTGCGGTCCGATTGTCATCGAACGATACCGAACCCGCTCTCGTGACGGGAGAGACGGATAGCCGGCTTCGCGTGTCAGCGACGCGGGAGCGCCGGGGCTTCGGAAGCAGCCAGTGCTGCGCCGATTGCACCCGCCTCCGGGCCGAGCGATGCGCGGACAATGTCGATCGATCGCTCGGGCACGAGCGTCACATGGCGCCACACCGCATCCCGGATCGGGTCGAGCATCGCGTCGCCGGCGGCGGCAATGCCCCCTCCGATGACGATCCGGTCGGGGCCGAGGAACGTCACGACGTTAGCGATGGCGATCCCGAGATACTTGGCGGCCGTCTCGACCGACGCCACGCACGCTGGATCTCCCTCGGCGAGGCCGGCGAACACCTCCTCGACCGAAGATCTGTCGGCCATCTCCGCCATCACGTCGGATCGGGCGAGAGCTTCGGCACACCCCCTGTTGCCGCACCCGCACATCGGGCCATCGAGCAGCACGGTCTGGTGGGAGATCTCCCCGGCAATGCCCGTGGACCCCATGAACACCTTGCCGTCGATCATCAGCCCGCCACCGATGCCGGTGCCAAGGGTCATGGCTGCGAGCACCCGCGCACCCCGTCCTGCACCCATCCGCCCTTCGGCCAGCGTGAATGCTCTGGCGTCGTTGATGAGCGTCACCGGCATCCCGAGACCGGCCTCGAGGCGGTCACGAAGCCGCACACCCCGCCACTGTCCCGGCAGGTTGGTGAAGATCTCGACGACCCCGTCTACATCGAAGAGCCCCGGGGTCCCCATGCCGAACCCATCGAAGGGCCCATCGGCATCGAGTTTGGCCACGAACACCCGGATGAGACGATCGAGGGCGGCGTCATGCCCGTCCTCTCCGCCGGTCCTGACGCTGTCGACCGACTGGATGGCCGGGTCGCCATCCCCCGGCACGCTGAGCACGATCATCTTGGTGTTCGTAGCCCCGAGATCCACCCCGAGGAACCTTCGCCCGGTCATTGCCTTCCCATCACTCCCGACTCGCTGCCGCACATCGTCACATCGAACCCGATTCGGACCTCAGCCGACCGCCGACTCAGATGTCGGCCGCCAGGTCTCGACGGCGAGCCTACAGTCGGTCTCGGCGTCGGAGATCAGCGACCGGCCATGTGGCGCACTGCTACCTTGACCGTCTCGACACATTGTCTCGTGGCCGCCCCGATCGGCCATGTCCCCCTTGAGGAGCCGTCATGAGAGGTCTGCGATGAACACCACTGCCGGGCGCTGGATGTCGGCCGCCCGGGAGGTGCTGGATCGGATCGAATCCACTCAGATGGAGGCGATCGCAGAGGTCGCAGAGATGTCGGCTACAGCCATCGCAGCAGGCGGGATGGCACACCTCTTCGGGACCGGGCACTCCAGGATCCCTCTCGAAGAGATGTTCCCGAGATACGGCTCCTACCCCGGATTCCACCCAATCGCGGAGTTGTCCATGACCTTCCACACCCAGGTGGCCGGAGCCAACGGGTAGCGCCAGGCGATGTTCATCGAACGCGTCGAGGGCCTCGCTGAGGTGATCCTGAGCAACTTCGTGTTCCAGGCGAACGACATCATGATCATCTTCTCCTCGTCGGGGACCACGGCGGTCCCCATCGAGATGGCGATGGGGGCCAAATCGCGGGGCCTTCCCATCGTCGCCGTGACCGCAGTGTCCCACTCCCTGGCCGGGCCGTCAGGACATCCCAGCGGTACTCGACTCCTCGATCACGCCGATGTCGTCATCGACATCTCGATTCCGATCGGCGATGCCGCCATCTCCCTCGATGGCGTCGAAACGCCCGTGGGGCCGGTGTCCACCGTCGCCAACGCAGCGGTGGTCAACGAGATCAAGGTGCAAGCGGCCGAACTGCTCGCTGCGCGAGACGCTCTTCCCGCCGTCATCACCAGCGCTTCTGTCATCGGGGCCGCCCGGTCCGCCGAGTTGTTCGATGAGGCCTACTGGGACCATGCTCGCCGCCTGGCAGCGGCACTCGGAGGCACCGGGAAATGACCCAGGAACCTCATCGCAGGGGTGTCGACCTTTTGCCGGCCCACAGACATAAGATCGACTTCTGAGCGTCAGAACTGCCAACTTTGTCCTTGACGACTACAGAAGATTGTGTTTTACTCACATAACTGGTGGAGATATCGAACGGGGTAATCGAGGGAGTAACGGGCATCAACACACCCGGCGCGCTGCTGAAGCTCATCCGCCAGGGTGCCGCCACGACCCGGGCCGAATTGGTCGACATCACCGGAATGGCGCGCTCCACCGTCTCCCAGAGGATCGACGACCTACTCACCAATCGCCTCCTCATCGAGTCAGGTGCCGCCCCCTCCACCGGCGGCCGCCGACCCGCACTCCTCGAGTTCAATCGCAACGCCGGTGTCGTTCTGGTGGCAGATCTGGGAGCGACCCATTCCAGGCTCGCAGTCAGCAATCTCATGGCAGAACCCCTTGCCGAGGTCGCCGCGACCCGCGACATCGGGCTGGGCCCGGATAAGACGCTCGACTGGGTCGAACGAGAGTTCCAGGGTTTGTTGGCGCACATCGGCCGGACCGAGTCGGACCTCATGGGCATCGGCGTCGGCCTCCCCGGACCCGTGGAGTTCGCGTCCGGGCACGCGGTCCTTCCCCCGATCATGCCGGGATGGGATGGGTACGACGTCAGGGGCCGCCTCGAGCAGAGTTTCGGAGTTCCTGCGCTCATCGACAACGACGTCAACATCCTTGCCCTCGGCGAGTGGTGGGCGATGGACCAACCCGTTGACGACTTCGTGTTCGTCAAGGTCGGTACGGGCATCGGCGCCGGGTTGATCCTCGGTGGAGTCCTGCAGCGAGGCAACGACGGCGCAGCCGGGGACATCGGTCACATCCAGGTGGGCGATCCCGACATCGTGTGCCGCTGTGGCAATCCCGGCTGCCTCGAGGCTTCCGCCGGCGGTGGCGCCCTCGCCAAGGCACTGGCGGCCCGCGGTCATGCCACCACGGTGACCAATGATGTGGTCGCTCTGGTGCGCGATGGGAACCGGGATGCCATCCAGGCCGTGCAGGAGGCCGGGCGACTCATCGGCCGTGTCCTCGCCACCGTCGTCAACACCCTCAACCCGTCGGTGATCATGATCGGCGGAGACCTGGCGGCGGTGGGCGCCGAACTGCTCGCCCGCATTCGCGAGGTCGTCTACAGCCGTTCCACGGCCCTGTCCACCCGACACCTTTCCATCCTCCACGGCACCCTCGGCGATCATGCAGGGATCACCGGAGCAGCGGCCATGGCCATCGAGCACGTGCTGTCCCCCGCTGCCGTCAACTCGACGCTCGCCGTGGCCGGAGGTGCGAGACAATGAGAGCCTTCACATCAGAGAGGCGGGAACCGACCGCAGCGCACACCTGTGCACTGCACCTGGGACCCGGAAGCAAGCAACAAATCCGGAAACGGAGGAGGCAACAATGAAGAGGAAGAAGTCGTTGGCCTGCTGGCCGTGTTCCTCGCGTTCGCAATGATCATGGCCGCATGCGGCGATGATGATGATGCAGACGGCGGAGACGGCGGCGGCGAAGAGACCTTCACCCTCGGCGTGTCCAACACGCTCGTCGGTAATGCATGGCGCGAGCAGATGATTTGCGCCATCAAGGCAGAAGCACTCGCTCGCGGAAACGTCGACAGGGTGGTTCTCCAGAACCGCAACACCGACGTGGCCGGGCAGATCGCCGACATCCAGACCCTCATCTCGCAGGGCGTGGATGCGATCATCATCAATCCCGCCGACCGGTCGGCCCTCGATGACGTCATCGAAGAAGCCGCCTCTCAGGGGATCCCGGTGATCTCGGTCGATGCGCCGGTGACGGCACCAAGCGCGTACTTCGTGTCCAATGACCAGGTCCAGTACGGCGAAGTCGGCGCACGCTGGCTGTTCGAAGCACTGGGCGGCGAAGGCAACGTCGCATACATGCGCGGTCTCGACGGCCATCCGGCCGACACCGATCGTGACACCGGATTCCAGGCCGCACTGGCCGACTATCCGGGCATCGAGATCGTCTATGAGAACTGGACCGGATGGGATCCCAGCGTGGGTGCCCAGCAGGGTCTCGAGATTCTCACAACCATGGAGGTCGACGGTATCTGGACCTCTGGCATCGACTACACACTGGTAGAGCAGTTCTCTGTCGCCGGTGTCGACTTCGTGCCGGTCGTGGGTGCCGACAACAACGCATTCATCGAGCAACTGATCACCATCGACGGTCTCGTCGGTGCGGCGGTCAGCAACCCACCCTCGGTCGGCGGTGTCGGCGCAGCCGTCGCCCTCGACATTCTCGAAGGCAAGACCGTGGATCAGCAGACCCTGCTCATTCCCGCGGTGGTGTCCGAGAAGGCTGACCTCGAAGCCATGTTCGTCCCCGACCTGACCGCAGGCTGGTCCTCCTACATGGAGATCGCGCCGTACGTCAGTTACACGACGCAGATGGTCATCGACTGCAAGGGCCCCGGCGAGTAGCCGCGGGTCGATTGGATGGAACGGGTGCCGGGCCCTCTGGGGTCCGGCACCCGAACCTCTCAGAGAGGACGATGTGATGGACTCCATCAACTCCCTGCTGTCGGCGCGGGGGATCTCAAAGCGATACGGGCCTGTGGTCGCCCTTCGCTCTGCAGATTTGACCGTTCGGCCAGGCGAAGTCCACGCACTGCTTGGTGCCAACGGAGCCGGGAAGAGCACACTCGTCAAGATCCTCTCGGCAGTGTTCTCCGCTGACTCTGGATCGGTCTCGGTCCACGGTGAGCAGGCAACACTTCGCCGGCCCTCCGACTCGGTGGCAGCCGGCATCGCCACCGTTTTCCAGGACCCGGCACTCATCCCGGATCTGTCACTCTCCCAAAACCTCCGCATCTCCAGCCTCGAGCCGGCCGATGTGCTGCCGTGGCTTGAGCGAATGAACCTCGGCAACATCGACTTCGAACTCCAGGTGAGTGACGTGCCGCTTGCCGTCCTCCGTCTTCTCGATCTCGCACGGGCGCTGGCCCGGGACCCGCAACTCCTGATGTTGGACGAGATCACCGCCGCCCTCACGACCGACCAGGTCACCTATGTCTTCGACTTGATGAGCGAATGGAAGGAGATGGGCCGATCGGTGCTCTTCATCTCGCACCGATTGGGTGAGGTCCTCGAGATGTGCGACCGCGCGACCATCCTCCGCAACGGCGAGAACGTAGCCCATCTGGAGCTCGAGGGTGTGGACGAAGTCGAACTGGTGACGGCGATGCTCGGAGAAGAGATCCTCAAGGAGACTGCGACGAGGGCTGATACCGGTCGTGATTTCTCCGACCAGCCGATCGTGCTGGAAACTCGTGATCTCTCACTGCGGGACAAGGTCGTCGGAGTGTCGTTGGCGTTGCGCAAGGGAGAGATCCTCGGCCTCACGGCTCTGGAGGGCCAGGGGCAGGACGAGTTGTTCCAGGTGATGTCGGGGGATTACCGCCCCACATCAGGGGAGATGTTCGTTGACGGAGAGCGGCTCAACGCCTGGTCGCCCTACGACGCGATCCGACGCGGTGTTGTGCTCGTCCCCGCCGATCGCCAGCAAGCGCTGCTGCCCCAGCGGTCGGTACGAGAGAACCTCTCGATTCCGCTGTACAACCGGCCGAGCCAATGGTTCAAACTCGCCAAGGACGAGGAGGAACGGGTCGACCGCGCGGTCAAACGCCTCGACATCGATGTCCGCGCCGGAAGACAGGCGCAGCGGCTCTCTGGCGGCAACCAGCAGAAGGTCACCATCGGACGCTGGCTGGCCTCCGGATTCACCACTCTCCTGTGTTTCGATCCCACCAGGGGCATCGACATCCAGACGAAGGCCCAGATCTACGATCTCCTTCGTGAGATTGCAGCCGAAGGGGCCTCCGTGCTCCTGTACACGAGCGAGTTGCGGGAGATCTCCCTTGTTTGTGATCGGGCGCTCGTCATGTACGCAGGCCGAATCGTGAGCGAGGTCGATGGCCCCACGGCCACCGAGGCGGAACTCCTCTCGGCGGCACATGGTCTCAGCGAGGTGCCGGAATGACCGCCGCAGCGCCTCAGTCGCTGGTCGCATCCACCGTGCCGTGGAAACGCTGGGTGCGGCGCCACGGTTGGACCGTCGGTATCTGGTTGATCCTGATCCTGCTGATCGGTTATTACGCCACCTTGATTCCGCGATTTGGCGGCTTCCAGGTCGCTTCGATCGTGAACAACGGGACGCCTCTGGTCTTCCTGGCCGTGGCACAAGGCGTCATCGTGATCGCCGGTGGTATCGACCTCGGAGTGGGCGGCATGCTCGTGCTTTCCAGCGTGAGTGCCGCCCGACTCATGGAGGGACAGTCCTTCGAGGCCACGATCATCATTGCCATCGCCATCCTCATCGCCGCGGCGATCATCAACGCAGGGGTCGGCTGGATCATCACCGTGTCCAACGTGCCCGACATCGTCATCACGTTGGGCTCGCTCTACGTCTTCCAGGGATTGGCACTGTCGGTCCTCCCGAACCCGGGAGGTGGTACGAGCGACGGATTCCGCTGGATCTTCACCGGATCAAGCACCGGCATCGGAACGAACCCCTGGCCTGCGGCCCTCATGATCGTGATCGTCGTCGGCGCCGTCTCATGGTGGATGGCCCGCACTCGGAGCGGCTTGTCTCTCTATGCAGCGGGAAGCGACCGTACCGCGGCCTACCTATCGGGCATTCGCGCAGCGCGGGTGAAGATCGTCTCGTACGCCGTCGGTGGTGCGCTCGCCGCACTCGCCGGCCTGGCCAACACCGCCATCGCCGGCCGCGGTAACGCCACGACCGTGGGTGGCAATCACACACTGAATTCAGTCGCGGCGATCGTGCTCGGTGGCGTAGCCCTCACGGGCGGAGTCGGCTCATTGATCGCCGTCGTGCCCGCCGGATTGATCCTGTTCTTCCTCAATCCGATTCTCACTGCCATGGGGGTGGACCCGAGCGGCGCCCAGGTCTTCCAGGGAGTGCTCATCGTGATAGTGATGGCGGTCACCGGAATCCTCGAGTGGCGGAGGAGGAGACGGTCATGAGTCTCGACCACGCCTCCGTCGACGGCGACGCAACGGTGACATCACGCAGGCAACGGCTGACCCGCTATCTGGTGATGCATCCGCACCTCGTGTTGATCGGCGTGCTCGTCGCGCTCATCATCGCCACCGGGATCGCTGAGCCGAACTACCTGAGCCTCACCGGACTCAGGAACTCCACTCTGTTTGCTGTGCCCATCGGTGTCCTCGCCGCCGGTCAGACGCTGCTGATGCTCACCGGGGGAATCGATCTGTCGGCAGCGATGATCGCCACCGGCGCCGCCTACATAGCGGCAAACCAGTCGCCCAATGGGGCACTGATCGCCATCGTCGCCGGCCTGGCGGTCGGCATCATCGCCGGAGCCGCCAACGGGATCGGCGTGGGCGTCTTCCGGGTCAACCCGCTGATCATGACCCTGGCAATGTCGGCCATCCTGCTCGGCCTGTTCACCTCGTGGGCGCAGACGATCTTCTCGGGTTCGACCCAGATGGGCGGCTTCATCCGGACGCTCGGAGGTGGTTCCTTCTTCGGCAGGACCGTCCCGTGGGCAGTCCTGGTATGGATCGTCTTATCGGTGTTCGTCATCTACATGCTCCGACGAAGCGGCTTCGGAAGGAACCTGTACGCCCTCGGAGACAACCCGGCGGTGACCCGGCTGTCGGGCACACGAACGTGGCATGTGCTGCTGGCGGCCTACGCACTCGCCGGTGTCTTCGCGGCCATTGCCGGACTCCTGCTGGGAGGCCGCGTTGGAGCCACCGATCTGAGCCTGGCCAACAACTTCCTGTTGCCGTCGGTTGCTGCAGCCGTTATTGGCGGCACTTCGATCTTCGGCGGCATCGGCACCTACAGCGGCACGATCCTCGGGGCGCTCATCCTCGGCGTCCTCCAGTCGCTGCTGACCTTCCTCGGAGCGGGCCAGTCCGTCCAGCAGATGCTCTATGGATCAATAGTGATCGGGTTGTCGTGGCTGTACACGCG
>JABMPV010000331.1 GCA_013202595.1 bacterium | reverse complement strand
TTGGAAGAAGGAAGAGGAGGAGAAGGTCCGGGCGCTCATCAGGGCGGGGTACCCGGCCGACTTCGACGGCGAGGCCTACCAGACGGTCAGCGGCCAGAACTCCAACAACTCGGTGCGGATGCCCGATGCGTTCGTGCAAGCAGTCCTCGATGACGGCGACTGGGACCTGACGGCCCGCACCACAGGCGAAGTGATGAAGACGGTGAAGGCTCGTGACCTCTGGCACCAGATCGCCGAAGCGGCCTGGGCGTGCGCAGACCCGGGCGTCCAATTCGACTCCACCATCAACGACTGGCATACGTCGCCGGCCGGCGGCCCGATCAGGGCCTCCAATCCGTGCTCCGAGTACATGTTCCTCGACAACACGGCGTGCAATCTCGCCAGCCTCAACCTCGTCCAGTTCTACGACGACGAGAGCGGCAACTTCGACATCGAGTCCTACAAGCACGCGATCAGGCTCTGGACGATGGTGCTGGAGATCTCCGTGACGATGGCCCAGTTCCCATCGAAGGAGATCGCTCAGGGATCGTACGACTACCGCACGCTCGGACTCGGATACGCCAACCTCGGCTCGCTGCTCATGCGCAGCGGCATTCCGTACGACAGCGACGAGAGCAGGGCCATCGCAGGAGCACTCACCGCGATCCTCACGGGCGACGCATATGCGACATCCGCCGAGATGGCTGCAGCGCTCGGTCCCTTCGCACAGTTCGAAGAGAATCGCGATTCGATGCTCAGAGTGATGCGCAATCACCGAAGGGCCGCATATGACGCCGACATCGACAGTTTCGAGGGCTTGTCCGGCCATATCGTCGGCATCGACGACGCACGGGCGCCGGCTCCGCTGCTCGAGGCCGCACAGCGGTCATGGGACGTCGCCGTCGAGATGGGCGAGCAGCACGGCTACCGCAACGCACAAGCCACTGTGCTTGCGCCCACCGGCACCATCGGGCTCCTCATGGACTGTGATACGACAGGCGTCGAGCCGGACTTCGCTCTCGTCAAGTTCAAGAAACTGGCCGGCGGCGGATACTTCAAGATCGCCAACCAGTCCATCGATCCCGCATTGCTCAGCCTCGGATACAGCGAGGAAGACCGCTCGGAGATCATCGACTACGTCGTCGGCACCATGTCGCTGCACGGGGCACCCCACATCAACGCAGAGACCCTGAGCTCCAGAGGCCTCACGCCCATGGAGATCCAGGCCATCGAGAAGACCCTCTCCGGGGTCTTCGAATTGCGCCACGCGTTCAACGGCTGGGTCCTCGGCAGCGACGCCATGGCGCGCCTCGGCTTCACCGACGCCCAGTGGAACGACGTCGGTTTCGACCTCCTGCTCGCCCTCGGCTTCACTGCCGCTGAGATCAGAGAGGCCAACGACTGGATCTGCGGACGCCAGACCATCGAGGGCGCCCCCCACCTGCGTGACGAGCACCTCCCCGTGTTCGACACCGCCAACCGCAACGGCCGCCTCGGCACCCGATTCATCCACCACACGGGCCACATCAGGATGATGGCGGCAGCACAGCCGTTCATCTCGGGAGCCATCTCGAAAACGATCAACATGCCCAACGAGGTGTCGGCCGATGACATCGAAGAGGCATACATGCTCTCGTGGGATCTCGGACTCAAGTCGATGGCGCTGTATCGGGACGGCTCCAAGGCGAGCCAGCCACTATCGGCCACCACCCAGGACGAAGGAGAAACGCCCGACATCGAGCCTCTCGAGTTGACCGCTGCGCTGGAGCAGGAGGCACAACTGGTGAGGGGGACGATGAGTGAGGCCACGCTCGCGCCGGGCCACAGCCCGTCCCAGGCGTATCAGGGCGTCAACCGGCCGAGGTTCGTGCTCCCGTCCCGCCGCGCCGGCTGGACCCAGGAGGCTCGCATCGGAGGCCACAAAGTGTTCCTCCGCACGGGTGAGTACGAGGACGGCACACTCGGCGAGTTGTTCATCGACCTCGCCAAGGAGGGTGCAACTCTGCGCGGCATCCTGTCGTGCTTCGCCATCGCAGTGTCCAAGGGCCTGCAGTACGGCGTCCCGCTCGACGAGTTCGTCGACACTTTCACGTTCCACACCTTCGAGCCACGCGGCATGGTCGAAGGCCACCCGAACATCCGGATGGCCAGCTCCATCGTCGACTACGTGTTCCGTGCGCTCGGAATGGAGTACCTCGGTCGCACCGACCTCGTCCAGGTTCCCCCGAAGGCGGGCGATCTGCCCGAGCCCCCCAAAGGCCTTGCCGTCGATGCAGGCCTCCAATTGGAGTTGAACGAGGCAATCGCCATCGATGGAGCGGGCGTGGCCACCGGATCGGGGTCCGACACGGGTCTTCCGGCGACGGCACCCATCTCACATCCGGCTGTCGCCACCGTCCGTCCAGGTCCAGTCACCAACGGCAACGGGACCTCCGACAATGGAGTGCCCGCCGCTGCGGTGCAACCGATGTCGGGGGCGGCAGTCCAGACGACGAGCGTCCAGGACGCATTGAGGGACATGATGGGCGACGCTCCGCTGTGCGACACGTGCGGTCACATCACCGTTCGCAACGGCTCGTGCTATCGCTGCCTCAACTGTGGCAATTCGATGGGCTGTAGCTGAGCGACGGCGACCAGGAATGACCGGCGTTGGAGCGCCCCTGCGGGGGCCTCCAACGCGTCTACGGCCTCGTGATGGCTCTCCAGGTTGCTTCGACGACAACTGAGACATCGTCGTCGGTGAGTTGCACATCCGATGCGGCCAGCCTGACTGCCGCCCCGAGCGACAACGCCCAGAGAGCCTCGACGGGCAGCGGCACCAGGAGCGCAACGAGGTCGGGACGGGCCGCCTCAGCGGCCAATGCGTCACCTTCGGCGAGCAACCGGTCCCTCGCCCGTTCGAAGAACGGCGATTCCTCCATTTGCGTGAGGAATCGGGCCCGTGCACCGTCGCATCGCCACCGCCAGCGCCCCCACCAGCAGCCACCGCACCTCGTCGGAGAGCGATTCACCGGCATTCTCCACGGTGTTGAGCACGCCCTCTCCCCCGGCGGCGATTGCCCTCACCAGAGGAAGGTGCAGGTACAGCCACGGCATGGCGAGGCGCGGGCGCGGCGGGCGATCTGAGATCAAGTCGAAGTAGAGCCACCAGAGGCCGGTTGCCACCAAGACGCCGAGCAGTCCGATCACCAGGACCCCCTCCGCACCCCTGGCATCGGCCGGCCGCTCACCGCTCCGACCACCACCTCGCCGAGGAAGATGATGACGAGCAACCCGAGATGCTCGATGAGCGACGGTGTCGTCATGATCGCCATCCTGCCCACCTCCGCCTCGGCGGGGGTGCGCCACCACGGTTGCGCTCAACGTGCCGTTCGCCCCTGGTCCCCAGACAAGTGGAGGCCGACGATGAGTCGAACGACTGCGGAGGCCCATATGCGTCGAACCCTGCCAATCCACCTCTCAATGGCCATCGTGGCCGTATCGATCGTCCCGGCGACGTTCGGCCCGATCCGACCGGCGATCGCCAGCGCCCCGTCCTGTGGCGGCGTGGCCGCGACGCACATCGGGACCAATGGTGACGACATCATCAAGGGCACCAACGGCAACGACGTCATCGACGGTCTGGGCGGCAACGACATCATCATCGGCCGGGGCGGCGACGACCTCATCTGTGGCGGCACTGGCAACGATCGCATCTACCCGGGGCCGGGGAAGAACCGGGTCTACGGCGAGGACGGCAATGACCGGATCTTCGGGGGCCCGAACACCGACAAGCTCTACGGGGGGCCGGGCAACGACTACATGGAGGCAGGCACCGGGGATCGTGATGTGCTCTATGGCAACGCAGGCAATGACACATTCGTTGTCTGGTCGGGCCGGGCGCATGTGGTCCACGGCGGCCTCGGCCGCGACACCATCGACTTCTCGAAGGTCACAAAGCCGTTCGGTCAGAACTGGGCCGCCTGGTACGAGTGGGACTACTCCACAGGCATCGCATCCATCTACCTCGACTCCAGAACGTCGAACAAGCATCTGAAGGGGACGGCACGGAGCATCGAGAAGGTGACCGGCAGCACCTTCGCGGACATCCTCGACGGGAACACCGGACCGAACGTCCTCAGGGGCGGTCCCGGGCCGGACCGCCTCTACGGCTACGCCGGCGACGACTACATGTACGGCGGGGACGGCAACGACGATCTGTACGCCAGTGATGGCGACGACTACATCGATGGCGGCGCCGGGTACGACAACTACACGGCAGGCTTCGGATGGGACGTCTGCTACTCGGCCGAGTTCTTCTTCAATGACGTCGCCAACAGGTGCGAGATCTTCATGATCTAGTGCTCTGGCCAGGAACGTTGGCGATGTTCAGGGCGAGGCAGGGGCGTCATCCGGCAAGGACGCAGGACGTGGACGCACTTCACCGTGCGTCGAGGACGAGGACACAGCCGGG
>JABMPV010000330.1 GCA_013202595.1 bacterium | reverse complement strand
CGCGGGTGATGGCCTGGCGAATCCACCACGTGGCGTAGGTGGAGAACTTGAAGCCCTTGCGCCAGTCGAACTTCTCGACGGCGCGGATGAGGCCGAGATTTCCTTCCTGGACCAGGTCGAGCAGGTCAAGGCCCCGGCCGGTGTAGCGCTTGGCAATGGAGATGACGAGGCGGAGGTTGCTGCGGATGAAGGTGGACTTGGCCTCGTCCGCTCGATGTACCAGGCGATAGAGGTGGGCTCGATCGACCGGGGTGAGGTCGTCACTGGCGAGTTTACGTTCGGCCTTGCGGCCCTGCTCCATGTCTCTGGCGAGGCGGACCTCGTCCTCTGCGGTGAGCAGATCGTGTTCGGCGACCGACTCGAGGTACATCCCGATGCTGTCTGACAGTGGGGCGATCTCTTTGGCTCGCTTGGCCAAGTGCGGCGTCCTCTCCCTGACAAGACGTCGAATGTGGGCCCGTGCCGGGGGCCTGTTTCCAGCCTGTTGGTCGGCCGGAGGGTCACGCTATCACGACGCTGAGTGACCCCGCAACGGGACTTTCGGCCCCCTTTCCGATGGAAGCGGTTCCAATGTTGAGAGGTATCTTCCCAGGTAGCGAGGCCTTTCAGCGCGCAATCAACCACGCAACGCGACATTCCGATCTGACCACTACGAGTAGCCGTTTGGTGGTGGCGCAGCGCCCCGATAGGGTCGCGGCGATGTCCCATCGCCTCGAACTGCTCCAAACGGAGATCACCGAATGCCGCCGTTGCCCGCGGCTGGTCGAATGGCGTGAGCAGGTGGCCACGGAGAAGCGGGCGTCGTTTGCCGATGAGGAGTACTGGGGCAAACCCGTGCCGGGGTTCGGTGACCCGGCGGCTCGACTGCTCGTCCTCGGACTCGCTCCTGCGGCACACGGAGCCAATCGCACCGGGCGCATGTTCACGGGCGATCGCTCCGGTGAGTGGCTGTTCAGGGCACTCCACAGGGCAGGGTTCGCCAACCAGGAGGAGTCGACCGGTCGCGACGACGGCCTGGTCCTCGACGATGCCTGGGTCACCGCATCGGTCCACTGCGCTCCGCCGGCCAACAAGCCGACGGCGTTCGAGCGCGACGAGTGCCGATCGTGGCTCGACGCCGAACTCGACTTGCTCGAGGGTGTCACAACGGTCATGGCGTTGGGTGGATTCGCGTTCGACCTCCTTCTCAACCTGTATGCCGATCGGGGCCTGCCCGTCCCCCAGCCGCACGCCAAGTTCGGGCATGGCGTGGTGGTGCCCATCAGGGGAGGACCGCTGGTCCTCGGGTCCTATCACCCGTCCCAGCAGAACACCTTCACCGGCCGATTGACCGAAGTGATGTTCGATGCAGTGTTCGCTGCGGCTCGCCGATCGGTGCAGATGTCGAAGAGCCTTTGAGTACGAGCGCTCTCAGCCGTACCATCTCATGACCGCTTTCAAGGAGACGGGTGCTTCCGCTCGACCAGACAACGTTCGACCGCGTGAGCGGCAGCCTTTCAGGCGCCGCCGCAACGGCCGCTCGTCAGTCCTTCACAACATACGCCAACCTGCGAACACCTGAGCCGACCGAGGAGGTCTGGCGCTACGTCGAGATCCCGTTCGATCTCGACGACGTATCGCTGCTCGACGCTCCAGGAGCACGGTTGCCCGCAGACGACCGCATTCGCCGTGTCCTCGGCAGCCTCGCCGGCTCGGCCCTCATCGTGGATGGCTTCATAGAGACGATCGAGGAAGGCACCGGGCCTGCGCTCGTTTCGTCGATCGATTCCGGGCAGCCGGCGGGAGCCACCATCCCTGCCGGCCTCGACCGCTACTCGGCGGCCGCAAGCGCCTTCGGGCGCGGCGCGATCGTGTTGAACGTGCCGCGAGGCACTGCGATCGGCGACCCCTATTTCGTCGAGGTGCAGGCGACTGCGGCCGGCACCGTGTCATTCCCCAAGGTGGTGGTGGACGGAGGAGATGGCTCCGAGGCAAAGGTCGTCATCCACTACCGCTCGCTCGATGGCGTCGATGTGAGCGTGGTGCCTCAGGTGGAGGTAAACGCCGGTGCGAACGCCCGGGTCAACGTCACCACCATTCGCGAATGGGGTGACGAGACGGCGATGATCGGACATCACAGGTTGGTCGCCGGTCGTGACGCTGCTGTGTCTGCCGCCGACTTCGGCATGGGCGGGCGT
>JABMPV010000329.1 GCA_013202595.1 bacterium | reverse complement strand
TCTATAGACCGAACCTTATCTATGACATCGTGACTCCCTCGGGGAAGGTCATCAAGCCACCGCCAAAGGGCTGGCGCTGGAGCAAGCAGACATTGCAGAAGAAGATCGGGACGGGCGAGATAGTCTTCAGCAAGGACGAGACCCGGATCATCCGCTGCGGCGACTCCCGGCCTCCGGGTGGACCCGAACGCGGTGAGCGTCGCGGTCTCCAGATCCAGTTCAGTGGCCGCTCTGGCGAAGAACTCGTCGTCCTTCGGGTTGGCGCCCGGCCATCCCCCCTCGATGTATGCCACGCCGAGATCGTCGAGCAGGCGCGCGACGCGCAGCTTGTCCTGTGCCGTCAGAGACAGGCCGGCCCGCTGCGTCCCGTCTCGCAGGGTGGTGTCGTAGATCTCGATGCTCATCGAATGCTCCTCGGAAAACACAAACCCCCGCCGGGTGGCGGGGGCAGAGGGGCACAGACGCCCACGGGGGCATCTGCGCCTACGGAATGATGATGCGATAGGTGATCATGCGTGGCCGGGAGTATGGCGGCAGGTGTCTGGACCGTCAAGATGACGACGGACCAATGGGTGGCCCGGTCACCCGTAGATGGTCGAGAGAGTGGCCATCGCCGACGCGACGACCGCTTCGTCGGGCGTGGCCTCCATGCGCCGGCCCACCGACCCCGCGTTGAACCCGACCAGGACGGGTGCCCCTACGACCGGGGCGAGGTTGAGCCACTCCGCCCACTCGCCGGAGGTCGGTCCTGCATACCCGATCAGGTCGACGTCCTCGTCCCAGAACACCTCGTCGAATGCGAGCACCGCCTTGGAGAGGGTTCCCATACCGAGTCGCGAGATCGCCCCGAGCTTCTCGGCCGGGAGCACCGGGTTCCACCTGACGGCATCCGACTTGAGGACTCCCAACGGCAGCGTCACGATCGCGGCCGATCCGCGCTCCTCGGCCCCTCCGGTCAACGTCAGGCGCACGTCTCGGGGCTGGTACGTGACTGCCTCCACCACCTGCCCCACCCGGATGTCGAGGCCGGAGGCGAGATGGCCGGTGATGGCCGCCATGCCGTCAGGGAACAACTCGTCCCTTCCGCTGAACTCCTCGCCCTCATAGAAGGCGGCCGCTGCGAGGTCGGTCACATCGGCGGCGAACTCGTGCTCGAGGGTCGATCCGGCAAGGTATCGGTGGAGGGGGTCCGACGGTTCGTATCCGAGGTCGATGAGCCGGTCGGCCATCGGCCCCGTGTCTCCCCCGGCGTCCGAGAGGTCGTCCTCGACCTCTTCTGCCAGATCCTCCAGCGCCCTGAGTGACGCTCTGTCGAGGGGGCTCCCGTCGGGGCCGTAGATGGAGATCGAGTCGTAGTCGGTAGGGACCCGAGCAGCCTCGACGGTGTCGGCGAGGGCCGAAAGCGGGTTGCCCCGGCGCCCGTGGATCCAGCTCGCCCCGAGGTCGATGACCGAACCGGCGAGCTGCGCCGAGTGCACCCTGCCGCCGACCCTCGAGCGCGCTTCGAGCACTGCGGTCTCGTAGCCGGCCGCGGTGAGAGCAGAGGCCGCAGCCAATCCGGCGAGTCCCGCCCCGATCACCAGCACCGTTCCCGAGTCGAGCGACGATCGGACCGAGTCCGCTGCGGCGATACCGGAGAGAATGGCGCCGTGGGCCGTGGCCGGGTAGTCGCGGGATGTGGCCTCACCCGCGAAGAAGACGGTTTGATCGATGGGGGCCTTCAGGCGGGTGCGATCGCGGGGTGTGGCACCCGCTGCGAGGTACGAATACGAGCCGAGTGCGTACGGGTCCTGCGACCAGTGAGTCAGCAGAGCATCGGTTGGAGCCGGGAGACCCGATCCTGTGGTGGGCGCCGGCCGATCCGAATCAGCGGCGTCGAATGAGCAGCTAGCCAGAACGAGGGCCGCTCCCGAGCCGAGCAAAGACTTGAGGAAGGTACGCCGGTCGATGCCCGGAGGTTAGACAGCCAGACCCGGGCGCTGCGGGCACGTGGGTTCGGGTGCGGAGGAGGCGCGGGAAGGGCAGCGGTGTCTCGGCGCGCGCCCCTCTTCGCAGCTGCTGCATTCTCACTCCTGGCGGTCTCCGGCTGCGGTCGGGAATCCAGCGATCCAACCGCGGCGGCCAACGGGATCTGGAAGACCGACCACGGCTGGTATCTCGAGTTCACCGATGACGGCAACTTCGGCCTGGGGGGCTCGGCCGACAGGACGTCATCGGCCCCGGTCGAGTGGGGTACGTTCACCTTTGATGGTGTGACTCTGCGGCTCACGACCGCCGACGACTCGACATATTGCACAGGGACAAAGGCCAGCTACACCGCCGTGCCTTCCGACGATGGCGACTCTTGGGTGCCTGCTCGTCACACCACCCTGGGCATACAGGCCCTTTGCTACGCTGTCTCTCTATGAACTCGAACCAGCAGTGGTGGCCCTCCTCGCGATAGAGGCCCCGCCGCGAC
>JABMPV010000328.1 GCA_013202595.1 bacterium | reverse complement strand
CATCGGGGCGGGCATACCGCAGGTTGGCCGCGATCGTGTCGTGGAACAGATGGGTCTCCTGGGTGACCACGCCGATCGACTCGGCGAGCGTTCGCAGGGATAGATCGCGCACGTCGGTGCCATCAATGAGCACCCTGCCCTCCGTGGCGTCGTACAGGCGAGGGATGAGATAGGTGATGGTGGTCTTGCCGGCGCCACTCGGGCCCACCAGAGCGATGAGGCTCCCCGCCGCTACATCGAAATCGACCCCGTCGAGAGCCCTGCCCCTGCTGGTGCGGGTGGGAAGGGGATCTCCCTCTGCATCGGGCGGTGTGAACCACGACCATCTCCGCACAGCTTCGAGACCTCCGGCACTGGCCTCGTAGTCGAACGCCACGTGGTCGAAGGTCACCCGGCCGGCCACGGCCCCGGGCCGCACCGCATCCGGCGACTCATCGATCTCCCTAGGCAGATCCATCACTTCGAAGACCCGCTCGAACGAGACCAGCGATGTCGCCAGTTCGACCCTGGCGTTACTGAGCGCCGTGAGCGGCCCGTAGAGGTTGGCCAGATAGGCGGACAGTGCAACCACCGTCCCGATGGTCAGAGAGCCCCTGATGACGAGCACGGCGCCCACCCAGAACACGAGAGCCGTGCCGAGCGCACTCACCACGCCCAGTGCCATGAAGAACCAGCGCCCTATGAGGGCCCGGCGGACACCGAGGTCGCGCACCACGGCTGCCTCGTCGCCGAACTTGGCGTCCTCATCGGCAGTCCTGCCGAAGAGCTTCACCAGCAGGGCGCCGCCGACATTGAGCGTCTCGTTCATGGTGGCGTTCATCCGAGCGTTCGCCTCCATCTGATTGCGCGTGATCCCGCGCAGCACCCTGCCCACCCGCCGCGACGGGACGATGAACAGCGGCAGGATCAGGATGGCGGCCACCGTGAGGCGCCACTCGAGACTCAGCATCACCAGGATGGTCGACACGGTGGCAAACGAGTTGCTGACCACCGTCACGAACGTCCCGGTGATGGCCGACTGCGCTCCGACGACGTCACTGTTGAGCCGCGACATCAACTCACCCGGGCGCGAACCCGTGAAGAACGCAAGGGACATCCGCTGCAGGTGCCCGTACAAACCAGTGCGCAGGTCGAAGATGATCCCCTCGCCCGCCCGTGATGACGCCCACCGCTGCAGCACACCGACCATTCCGTTGATCAGGGGCACCGCCACCATCCCGAGACCGAGCAGGGTCACCCTTCCAAGATCCTCGTTTGGTATGGCGGTGTCGATCAGGTCGCGCATGAGAAGCGGCGGCAACAGCGAGACCAGCGTGATGATGACGATCGTGCCGAGGACGACGGTGAGGGGCCCGCGATAGGGCCCGGCGTAGGCCAGCACGCGCCGCATGAGGGCGCGATCGACGGTCGGCCGATCTCGTTCTTCGTCGTACCGCAGGTACGACCACCATCCGCCGCCGTGGAACGTCACAAGAGCCTCCCCGGACGTGTCGCCCGGCATCGCGAGTCAGAGAGGCTATCTCGTGGACGGGTCTGAAACCGCCGATGGCCTTCCCCGGTCAGCGGCTTCCGAGCGTCAAGGTGGACAACGACGTGGTCGACTCCGCGACCGTGAAGCAGGCTTCCTCGGTGACGCCGGTCCTGCAGAAGAGCGAGTACACGTACGCCCCATTCACCCACGAGACCTCGCGGCCGTCGGCGACGATGAACGAGGAGAACTCGCGTTCGGTGCTGCCCGGCACTTGATTGTGCCCGACGCGCAGCACAGCCATCTGACCCTCACCTCTGGGAATCGAGTACGGCTCGGCGGCCCACAACCCGAATGCGGCGGACTGTGAGGGATCCAGGGTCAGAGTCGCTCGATCGAACACCAATTGGCTGGACACGTGAGTCACCCGGCCAGGGATCAGGCGGGGGAACTGGACGCCGGGGAGCGCCGTAGTCACCTCGATCGGGCTCGCCTGGACGAACTCCGAGGTCCTCGGGCTTCGATCCCAGATTCGGGAGACGAGGACGTCGACATCGGTATCGGCCGACACGCCCGCGTCGAGTCCCTCATTGACCCACTCCACACCGGTCACTGCCACAACATCGATCACCGGCCCTGCGAGTGTCGTCGTGGTGGTCGACGAGGTGTCGCCAAAGACGACCTGCTGAGACAGATCGCCCACTCCACTCAGGGCATCGCCGCAGGCGCCGGAGGCCAGAGCGGCGGCGAGGACGAGGAGGATGATTCGGCGCAGGGTCCCTCCCGGGACGGCGGGTGTAGAGGATTATCGTCGGCATCCGTGCGAAAGAGGTGAAGCAGAGTCAGAAATGGGATATCGGCCGGGGTTCTTCCCGCCGCATCGGTCGCGATAACCTCCGCAGCCGTGGCCACGCTCCAAATCATCAGATCGCTCACCGGAGGCCCTGCCCACCTCGATACCGCAGCTGCCAGAGCTGTGCTGGAAGGGGTGGCAGCAGAGAGACTGGCTGCCACGTTCATCCTCACCAGGGCGACCCGCGTTGTCGCCTTCGGCCGCCAGGACACGGTTCGATCCGGCTATCCCGGCGCCGTGGCTTCGTCCCGGGAGGCAGGATTCGAGCCGGTCGAACGTCTCGCTGGAGGGCGCGCCGCGGTGTTCCACGAGCATGCATTCTCGTTTTCGCTCGCAACGCCGGAAGCCGAGTCGCGGACGGGGATCGCCGATCGCTTCGATGCCATCACCGCCCTGCTCTCCGAGGCCTTCACGTCCCTCGGACTCGATTCCCGAATCGGCCTGGTGCCGGGTGAGTATTGCCCAGGAGACTCCAGCATCAACCTGTTCGGCACCCGCAAGGTGATGGGGGTCGGGCAGCGGCTCATCAAGGGGGCGGCCCACGTCGGAGGCGTGATCGTCGTGGACCGACCCGACCTGGTGAACCTCCCCCTGATTCCCGTGTACCGGGGTCTCGGGTACGAGTGGGATCCCGGTGTCACGGGCGCTCTCACCGACGGCGACCCCGGCCTGACCATCGCCGACGCCGAGGACGCGATCATCGCTGCACTCGGCCGCCGGTTCGACCTCGAACCGGCGACCCTCGACCCGGTATCACTCGAACGCGCCACCGTGCTCGCCCCCGAGCATGCGCCCCGATAGCCTGAGCCCATGAACGTCCTCGTGGTCAACGGCCCCAACCTGAACCTCCTCGGCACCAGACGCCCCGACGTCTACGGCCATACGACCCTCGGCGAGATCGAGCAGGCATGTCGGAAGTGGGGGGCGGACCTGGGTATGACCGTCTCGGCCTTCCAGTCCAATCACGAAGGCGAGATCATCGACCGACTCCACGCAGCCATCGGGACGATGGACTGGATCGTCATCAACCCTGGAGCGTTGACCCACTACTCGTACGCCATCCACGACGCTATCGAGGCGATCGGACTCCCCACGATCGAGGTCCACCTCTCCGACATCTTCAGCCGTGAGGAATGGCGCCGCACCTCGGTGGTGTCACCGGTGTGTGCGGCGACCATCGCCGGCCGCGGGCCGGATGGCTACCGGATGGCGCTGGAGGCCCTCAACCAGACCTGAAGCCGCCAAGTGGTCGGTATCGGGTATCAGCCATCGGCGTGCTGGGTATCAGTCATCTCCCGAGGGATCGTGATCCGAACGCGCGAACCCGGCGATGACGAGGAGACCCATGCTGATCGACTGAAGCAAGCCAACACCAAGACCTCCCACCGGGCCGCTCAGCCGCTCAGCCGACCAAAGCTCTCCATCGCTCGAGTCCTTCGGCGAGGTCATCGTCGCCGAGGGCGAACGAGAGACGCACCGATCCCGGCGACCCGAAGGCCTCTCCCGGGACGACCGCGATCTTCGCCTCATCGAGCAGCAGCGCCGCTAGTTCCATCGAAGTGGCGACACGCCGGCCACCGATGTCGGTGCCGAGCAAACCCTCGACGTCGGGGTATGCGTAGAACGCGCCCTCGGGTTCGGGTGCCACGACGCCGGGAATCCTGCCGAGAGCGGCGTGCATCGCCATCCTCCGCCGGTCGAACGCCGCATGCATCACCCCGACGGCGTCCTGTGGCCCGGTGAGGGCTGCGAGCGCCGCCATCTGTGAGACATTGGCCACGTTGGACGTCGAGTGAGACTGCAGGCGCCCGACGGCCTTCGCCACCTCGATGGGAGCGATCAGCCAGCCGACCCTCCAGCCGGTCATGGCGTAGGTCTTGGAGACGCCGTTGACCACGATGCACCTGTCGGCGATCTCCGGCGCCACTGCCGGCATCGACGAGTACTCGGCATCGCCGTAGACGAGGCGGTCGTAGATCTCATCGGTGAGCACCCAGACGCCGTTCTCTGCGGCCCAGCGTCCGATCTCGGCCACTTCGGCCGGCGAGTACACAGCACCGGTGGGGTTCGACGGCGACACGAAGACCAGCATCTTGGTGCGATCGGTCTTGGCTGCATCGAGTTGCTCGACCGTCACCTTGAAGCCGGACTCGACGGTCGTGGCGATGGGCACGGTGACGGCATCGCACAGCACCGATGCCTCGGGATACGTCACCCAGAACGGAGCGGGCAGCAGCACCTCATCACCCGGATCGAGGAGCGCCATATACGCGGCGTACACAGCCGACTTGCCGCCGGGGCTGATGACCACGTTGGCCGGCTCGGTAGCGAATCCCGAGTGGGCCGTATTCGCCTTCGCCACCGCAGCCCTGAGATCGGGGAGACCCGAAGCCGGGCTGTACTTGTGCCAGCGCGGATCCCTCGCAGCCGCCACTGCCGCCTCGACCACATGCTCCGGAGTCGGGAAGTTGGGCTCTCCCGCCCCGTATCCGATCACCGGTTCGCCCGCGGCCCTCAGCTCGGCGGCGCGTGACGAGATCGCCATCGTCGCCGACTCCGAAACCGCCAGGAGGCGCTGGGAAACACCATTCGAAGTCATCATGAATTCCGTTCGTTGGATCACCTGTAGGTTATCCCTCCTATGAAGCACGACATCCATCGTCTCCCCATCGATCTCCGGCCTGCCGACGGCCGGTTCGGATCGGGCCCGTCCAAGGTGCGCACCTCTGCGCTCATCGGCCTCGCATCAACCGGTTCCACGTACCTGGGGACCAGCCACCGCCGCGACGGCGTCAGGTCGGTGGTCCACGCGATCAGAGCCGGACTGTCCGAGCTCTACGGACTCCCCGATGGTTTTGAGGTGCTGCTGGGGAATGGCGGCGCCACGGCCTTCTGGGACGCTGCATCATTCGGGCTCATCGAACGCCGCAGCGAGCACCTCGTGTTCGGAGAGTTCAGTGGGAAGTTCGCTTCGGTGACGACAGCGGCACCTCATCTCGACGATCCGCTCGTAATCGAGTCCCCGCCGGGCACCCACCCGGCCGCGGTGGCGGACGAATCGGTCGACGCGTATGCCCTCACCGAGAACGAGACATCGACCGGGGTCGCCATGGCGCTGAATCGCCCTGTGGGCGATGGCCTCGTCCTGGTCGACGCCACGTCGTCTGCCGGCACGCTCCCCGAAGATGCCGAGTCTTTCGATGCCTACTACTTCAGCCCGCAGAAGGCATTTGGATCAGAAGGGGGCCTCTGGCTGGCGCTGGTGTCACCGGCCGGCCTGGCCAGGATCGATGCGCTCAGGAGTCGCTGGGCTCCGGCGTCGCTCGACCTGGGCATTGCCCTCGACAACAGCCGCAAGGATCAGACCTATAACACCCCGGCCCTGGCCACGCTCTATCTGCTTGCCGACCAGATCACCTGGATGATCGACGCGGGTGGGCTCGAAGCAGCCGCGGCCAGAGGATCCGCAGCCGCATCGATCGTCTACGGATGGGCAGACCGCAGCGAGATCGCCTCCCCGTTCGTCACCGACCGCTCCATCCGGAGCCACACGATCGCCACCATCGACATCGATGACCGGATCGATGCAGGGCAGCTCACGGCAGTGCTCAGGGCCGAGGGCATCGTCGACATCGAGGCCTACCGCAAACTCGGGCGCAACCAGGTGAGGATTGCGATGTTCCCCAACATCGACCACGACGACCTGTCCCGGCTGACCCTGGCGATCGAGTGGGCGGCCGGGCATCTCGCCGGGGCGTAGCCTCACCACATGACCCCCCTGTTCGCCATCATCACCGGGATGCTCGTCGGCGGCCTCCTCGCATTCGAGGGCCGGCCCGGGCCGGCCAGGGGCTGGATCAAGGCCGCCGCGTCCACGGCATTCATCGCAACGGCGTTGTCGGCCGGCGCCACAGACACCGCCTACGGCCGATGGGTGCTGGTCGCATTGGTGTTCTCGTGGGTCGGTGACGTGGCCCTCGTCTCGACGGCGCGGCACTGGTTCCTCGTTGGCCTCTCTGCGTTCCTCCTCGGTCACGTCGCCTACGCGATCGGGTTCGGCGCACGAGGCGCCGACGTCGCAGCGGCGCTCATCGCCGCGGCCGTGCTGCTGGTCCCCGCCGGCGTGGTCCTCAGGTGGCTGTGGCCCCATCTCCCCGGGCAGTTGCGAGGGCCTGTCGTCGCCTACGTCGTGGTGATCACCGCGATGGTGGCCATGGCCGCTGGGACCGTATCGGCGAACGCAACGCCTGTGATCCTGATCGCCGCGATCGCCTTCTATGTCTCCGACCTCTTGGTTGCGAGAGATCGCTTCGCAGCACCGGGGATGATCAATCGCTACTGGGGTCTGCCGCTCTACTACCTGGCCCAGGTGCTGTTCGCCCTCTCGGTCTGAGCCTCCTTCAGGTGTCGGCATTGGTACGGTTGACGCATGCCCGATCTCGTGTTGATGCGCCACGGCAAGTCCGATTGGGGCGTGTCGACCGTCAATGACCGAAACCGCCCGCTTGCTGCTCGCGGAATCAAGGCGGCCCAGACCATGGGAAGGGCGCTCACCGCGGTGCACCGGGCCCCGGAGTTGATCATGACCTCCCCGGCAATCCGCGCCAACACGACCGCGGAGATCGCCGCCGAAGCCGGAGGATGGACCTGCCCGATCTGGGTCATCGACGACTTCTACGGCGGCGGCGTCGGCGACGCAATCGCTGCGCTCCGCAAGGCGCCCGATGTCGAGAGGATCGTCGCCATCGGCCATCAGCCGACCTGGTCGTCTCTCACCAACTCGATAATCGGTGGCGGGGACGTGGCGTTCCCCACGGCGGCCGTCGTCTCACTGGGAGTACCCGACTGGCAGCGCCTCGGCCCCAAGACCGGACAGCTGCGCTGGATGCTCGCTCCGCGTCTCTTCACCGACTACGACCTTTCTGTCTAGCGGCCTCCATCGAGCCGGTACCTGACCTCATGTACGGGGTGTCCATGCAGGTGCTCGACTCGCCCAGCACCATCCCACTGCCAGCCCATGGCCTCATAGAACCGCCTCGTCGCCGGTGCATCGCGCAGCGTTCAGAGCGTCGCTGGTGACCCATCGAGATCATCTTCGACTGCCGCCAGGAGCAGCCTGCCGACACCCCTCCTTTGGTGATCAGGATCGACGTAGATGGCCCACAGCTCAGGCACTCCTCCAGCATTGGCGTCCCGCCCCGGACCGAGATGAACGAAACCGACCACCACGCCGTCCTGTTCGGCGACCAGCGTCCTGAGGTCTTTGGCCGCCGGTAGGTCGGCTTCGAACCATGCCTGCCGTGGACCCACCCGTTGGGCGTCGACCACTTCGTCGGCCACGGCGCCACGGGAGCTCTCACGCCAACCCCTCACATTGATGCTCGCCATGGCGAACGCGTCACCGGGGTACGCGTCTCGAACAACGATCATCGGGCCGGCATGAGTACGGGCGCCCTCCGGTTTGGGGACGGGGCCGTGTGCCTGTAGACATGCCCGATGCGCCCACGTCCGCTCCCGGGTTCTCTCGCCTATCTCGCAGCCACCAGGCTGGTGATCAACACGGCGCACCGCTTCGTGTACCCATTCCTGCCCGCGATCTCCCGGGGCCTCGGCATCTCGCTCGAACAGGCTGGCCTCCTCGTGACGGCACGGTCGCTCGCCAGCACCGGCACGCCGCTGTTGGTCGCCACCGTCGGCAAGGGCGAGCGCCGCTCCAGGGTCATCGCCACGGCGCTGGTGATGTTTGCCGGAGGAAGCATGCTCGCTGCGCGAGCCCCCGGGTTCGGTGTCGCCCTGATCGGCTTCGCCTTGATGGGCGCCGGGAAGCCTCTCTACGACGTGATCGCACAGGCATACGTCGCCGACCGGACCCCATACGCCCGACGAGCCAGGACCCTCGCCGTCCTCGAACTCACCTGGGCCGGAGGGCTGTTGCTCGGAGCCCCGGCCGCCGGATGGCTGATCGGCCGTTTCGGGTGGCGGGCGCCGTTCGCGGTCGTGGCGGTCCTCATCATCGCAGCGCTGGCATCACTGCCGTTCACGATCGACCGGGACACCGGCGCGACGGCGGGGACCGCAGGCCCCCTGCACCTCGACCGGTCGGCACGCAGCCTCCTCGTCGTCGCGTTCATCTACTCGATCTCGGCCGAATCGGTGATCGTCGTGTTCGGAGCCTGGCTCGAGGACGTGTTCAGCCTCTCGCTGGTGGCCCTCGGCGGAGCAGCAACAGCCCTCGCCCTCGCTGAATTGACGGGTGAAGGCGCAACTCTGCTGTTCGCCGACCGCATCGGCAAGAAGCGGACGTTGACGGCAGGCCTCGCCATCTCGGTTGCCGGGTATCTGATGCTGGCGGTCGCATCGCAATCCCTCGGCTGGGGTCTCGGTGTGATCGCACTCGCGTTCCTCGGCTTCGAGATGACGATTGTCGCCACCTACCCCCTTGCAACCGAGATGGTCCCGCGAGCGAGAGCGCGATACATGTCCCTGCTGGTGGTGGGCCTCTACGCCGGGAGAGCAGTCGGGGCCGCAATCGGCCCCGTGGTCTTCTCTGCTGGAGGCATACCCGCCAATGCGGTGACCTCGGCACTCCTCGCCGTTGCAGCGATCGTTCTCCTGGCCGTGTTCGTGGAGGAGAGATCGGGCACCACCACGGCGTCGTGACCGATACATTGGTCTGGTCGACTACGGCCACCGCCTCACTCTGATCAGAGGCGGCCGATCCGATCGGCCAGGAGATCGAAGAAGCCGTCCGAGTCGACATCCCTCATGTAGAAGCAATTCGGCTCACGGTCGGTCATCCCCCACCAGTCGACCACGGTCATGCCCATGGTGATGGGCGACCCGGTCTCGATCGTGACGTTGCAGTGCCTGCCCGAGAACAGCGACGGCTCCAACAGGTAGGCGATCACACACGGGTCGTGCAGCGGGACCCCAGCGATGCCGTACTTCTCCACGTCGTATCTCTGATAGAAGTCGAGCATTCCGTGGACGGCATCCCCGACCGGCGTGCCCATCGCCGCAAAGCGTTCGAGGTGGCGAGGCAGCACGAGCGCCCTGTGCGTGACGTCGAGGGGCATCATCACCACGGGAGCACCGCTGCGCATCACGATGTCGGCGGCATGGGGGTCGACGAGGATGTTGAACTCGGCGACGGGGGTGGTGTTCCCGCCTTCGTAGAAGGCACCGCCCATCAGGACGATCTCCTGGATCCGATCGACCACATCGGGCGCCCGCACCATCACCTGGGCGACATTGGTGAGAGGTCCGAGCGGGCACAGGGTCACGGTGCCGGGAGGGCGCTCCCGCAGGAGATCGATGATCACATCGACGGCGTCATCGTCGAGCGCGGGGACTACCGGTTCGGGCAGCACGGCCCCGTCGATCCCGGTGTCGCCGTGCACGTACTCGGCGGTGATGAGGTCGCGGAACATCGGACGCGGGGCACCCGCGTACACCGGCACCTCGGGGCGGCCGGCCAATTCGACGAGCCTCCTGGCGTTGTCGAACGTCCGCTCGAGCGGGACGTTCCCCGCCACGGCCGTGATGGCAGCGACCTCGAGTTCGCCGGGGCTGGCGAGGGCCAGCAGCATGGCTACGGCGTCGTCTTGACCGGGGTCGGTGTCGATGACGATCGTGCGCTTGATCATCCCGATCCCTCCATCGACTCGACATCCTCTCTCGTCGGCAGCGACGACTGGGCGCCGCGCCGCGTCACTGTGACCGACCCGCACAGCACGGCCCATTCAGCCGCGTCGACCAATGACAGCCCGCGCACCAGGCCGTCGGCCAATCCGGCGCAGAACGAGTCACCCGCCGCAGTCGGGTCGATCGCCTGCACGGCCGGAGCCGGCACATGGGCGAACGATGATCCCTCCACTACCACCGCGCCCTGACTGCCCATCGTCACGATCACGGCTCCTGGTCCCTCGATCGCCGAGGCCGCCGCAATCACCTCATCGACCGTCCCCGGTGTGGGGACACCTGCCATGACCCCGGCCTCGGTCTCATTGGGCACCAGGACGTCGACCTTGCTCAAGGTCAGCGGGTCGATGAATCGGGCGGGCGCCGGATTGAGGATGACCGTGCCCTGTGCCGCAGCCACCGCCGCTGCGACGGTCTCCAGCGGCACCTCGAGTTGCAGGAGCACCACCTTTGCCGACTCCACGACGGGCAACAGTGCCTCGATCCGCTCGGGCGTGAGGGCGCCGTTCGCTCCGGGATCCACCACGATGGTGTTCCTGGCCAGTCCGTCGACCGTGATCAGCGCAAGGCCCGTCGGGTGCTCGATCAGACGCTGCACGGTCATCGTGTTGACGCCCGTCCCGAGGAGTGCCGCCAGCAGTCGCTCCCCCGCGTCGTCCCGACCCACCGCTCCGATCATGGCCGTCTTCCTGCCCAGCCGGGCGGCAGCCACGGCCTGGTTCCCACCCTTTCCGCCGGTATCGGTCTCATGACCCGATCCGAGGACCGTCTCCCCCACTTCGGGAAGCCGATCGACCCGAACGGTGATGTCGAGGTTGAGGCTGCCTACCACTGCGATCTCAGAACTGCGCATGGTCGGCACGGTAGTGCCGGGATCGAAGCCACACCCGCAAATACGGCGCCCTGATCTGCTCGGCGGGAGGACTCCTGAATCGTCCCGGCGATGATCGTCACAGCCCAGGGCTCAGCGGTTGATCGGTGCTGACCAGTTCGACGATCTCAGGACGCTCGCGCAGGCCGAACGTCCCGCTGTGAACCGGCCCCGGCCCTAGTTGCTGTGTGCCGCTCCCCGACGCGATCGGTAGCCTGAACACGTCACGATCCCGGGGGATTCGATGACGGACGACCCGTCCCGCACACCCATGTCGGCCCACTCGCAGGCACGCCGATCCTGATGAGCAGTCCGTACGACTTCACGGTGACCATCGACATCGAACTGCCATCGGGAAGGTCGAGTTTCATCGTCTCGCGGGTGGGCGACCGGAT
>JABMPV010000327.1 GCA_013202595.1 bacterium | reverse complement strand
GTCTGGTAGCGCTCCAATTCGAACAGCGGGTCTACTCGCACCGTGCCGAACTCCGAGATCTTCCCCATGTCGTTGCGCAGCAGATCGACGATCATCAGGTTCTCGGCGCGCTCCTTCGCCGAGCCGCGCAGCACCTCGGCGTGCTGCAGATCCTCCTCGACCCAGCGGCCCCTCGAAGCGGTGCCCTTCATGGGTCGAGTGGTCAGCATGCCGTCGCTCAGTGAGAAGAACAGTTCAGGCGACGCCGACACGACGATCGTCTCGCCGATGTCCATGAACGAGGAGTGCGCCCCTCTCTGTGACATGGCAAGATCGGCATAGAGAGCGAGCGGGTCGCCCTGAAACGTGCCCCGCAACCGAAGGGTGAGGTTGGCCTCGTAGGTGTCACCGTCGGCGATGCTGAGCCGGATCGACTCGACCGCCCGATGATGATCGGCAGCGCTGACAGAGGGGGTCAGATCGCTGAGTTCGTACGTGCCGGTGGCGACAGGCGCCGGTGCCTCGACCTTGTCTGTGAACACGCCGAACCAGGCGAGCGGGGCCGTACCGGGGTCCGCCACCCCCGTTGACCGCACCTCCAGTGTCGCATCGAATGCCGGGGCGGCCTCATACGCGACGAACCCGGCCACCCAGGCCCCGCCGATCGCCGCCCGCTCGGCAGCCTCCACCACGGCTCTCACTTCATCGAGCCGCCTGGCGATCAACGCGTCGGTCTGACCGACCAACTCGAAGGAGGATCGGCGCCCCGGAGTCAGATCGTCGAAGCGCACATGATCGGCCACACGGCGAGGCTAGTGGTGGTCGAGGGGTGGCCGGACCCGTCATCCGCCGAGGAGACTCACAGGCAGGCGATGTGGCCACTCGTCTGTACTCGGCCGGCGCAGCCCCACACCGCTGGACGAATGAGCGGCAACACGGCGAGCATGGCTGCCATCGCTCTCAGGTACCTTCCGGTCGGCTCGGTGGATCGATGAGTGCGGCTCCGTATCAGTCATGGAGAGGGTGGTTGGCGATGGATCGTGTGAGTGCTCCCGGTCGAGATTCCGGCGGTATGCACTCCGAAGGGGCAATCCTCGCGCCTCCGGCACGTTCGGGAACTCGGGAATGACTCGCGTCTATCGCCTGCCGCGGACCCGGTTCGGAGCGGAGAGCATGTGGAAACTCCCCCGCGTGGCAGCGACCGGTGCGTGGCTGCTGGGACCTGCGGCGTGGGCGACAGTTGCGAGGTAGCGGTTCGGTGACCCCCGTCAGGCAGAAAGGGCGTGGGCCAGACGAGCATCGAAGCTGCTTGGCATCCGGCTCCACATCTCCGGTCTGGACAACATCGATCCGTCGGGACGCTATCTGGTCGCACCTCTCCATGAGGGCTTCGCAGATGCCATCGCTCTGCTCCAACTGCCGCTGTCCATGCGTTTCGTTGCGAGGACCGAGTTGCTCGACTGGGCGGTGCTGGGCGCGGCTCTGCGGGCGGGGGGGCACGTCGCCGTCGATCCCGAGCGACCGGTGTCGGCCTATCGAGACCTGATTCGGGTCTCGGAGTCGATCACGGACAGCCTGGTCGTGTTCCCTCAGGGCACGATCCTCGGGATCGAGTCCGCCTTCTTCCCCGGAGCGTTCCACCTTGCCAGGAGCCTTGGAAGGCCTCTGCTGCCGATAGCCATCACGGGCAGCCACCGGATCTGGGAGCATCCGTTCTCGCCCGCGGTGCGGTTCGGCCAGTCCGTGCACCTGCAGGTTCTACCGGCAGTGCCGTCGGAACGCGCCGCACTCGACATGCGAGAGATCGAGCGCTCTCTGAAACGGCAGGCGCTGCTGTCGACCATCCAACCCCGTCGATACGAACCCGACCGCGACGGATGGTGGGATGACTATCGCTTCGATATCGACAGCGATTTCGAGGAGTTGGCCGAACGTGTCGCCGTTCATCGCCGCCGAATAGCCTGCTCCCGATCCGACGAGGAGTGAACGCGCGCTCTAGATGAGATCGTTCCGGACGAGATCGTCGAGCGACTCACGACGCACCACCAACCTGGCATCGCCGTTGCGTACGAACACCACAGCGGGTCGCATCATCTTGTTGTAGTTGGAGCCCATCGAATGCCCATAGGCCCCGGTGACCGGGGTCGCCAGCACATCCCCGACGGCGAGATCAGCCGGCACTCGCCCGTCCCGGACCAGGACATCGCCGGATTCGCAGTGCTTGCCGACCACGCGAACGGCCAACGGCCGATCGGCGGCAATAGATCGTGGGAGAAAGGTCTCGTACCCGCTGCCGTAGATGACCGGGCGGGGATTGTCGCTCATGCCGCCGTCGACCGCCACATAGGTGCGGGTTCCCGGAATCACCTTGATGGCGCCCACCGTGTAGAGCGTCACTGCAGCTGAAGCCACGATCGCCCGGCCCGGCTCGGCCCAAAGTCGGGCGTCGAGGCCCAGGGAGTCAGCACTTCGCCGCAACGTCGCTGCCCATTCGCCGATCGTGGGGGCAGTCTCTCCCTCGACATAGGCGACGCCGAGTCCGCCGCCGACTGAGAGTTCGGGCAGGCCGAAAGGCGCCGCGAAGCCGGCGACCACCTCCAGGGCCTCAGCGAACGACTCGGCACGAAACACCTGGGAGCCGATGTGGCTGTGCACACCGCGCAGATCGAATGCCGGTGACTGCAGCGCACGATCCACGGCCCGCGCCGCGTCCCCATTTGCCACCGTGAATCCGAATTTGGAGTCGTCCTGACCCGTCGCCACGTACTCGTGGGTGTGCGCATCGACTCCGGGGGCAACCCGCAAGAACACAGCGGGAGCGGGCCGACCCTCACCAACCAGCCGCTCCACACGATCCAACTCGTCGAATCCGTCGATCACCAGGCGGCCCACGCCAAGGTCGAGCGCCTGTTCGAGTTCCCACTCGGATTTGTTGTTCCCGTGGACCACCAGCCGCTCGGGGGGAACCCCGGCGCTCATGGCTACGAACGCCTCTCCCCCGGTTGCCACGTCGATCCGCATGCCTTCCTCGTGGGCCAGGCGGGCCATGGCGAGGCACAGGAACGCCTTCGATGCGTACACGGCACCGTCGCCGAATGCCGCCACGGCCTGTCGGCAGCGCTCCCGCAGGTGCTCCTCGTCGTACACGAACAGCGGCGTCCCGAACTCTCTCACCAGGTCGATCGTGTCGCATCCTGCGATCGTCAGATGGCCGCCTTCACCGAGGGAGGCATGGTCGGGCAGGAGATCGCGGGGCACGGCGGACATGGCTGGCGATAGTACCTACCATTGAGAGGCCGGACATCGCGAGACCACAGTCGACCGCCGACGGGACGTGGTCAGGGCGTGGTCGTTATTCGGTAGAGGTCCCACTCACCTTCGAAGCCCTTCAACTGCCGGGACCCGGCATCTTCGAAGACATGGTGTGATCCGATCAGCATTCCCCTGATGGCGGAGGACGTGTAGATGTCGCCATCAGGCGCCGCCCGCTCGACCCGGGCGGCGAGGTTGACCACGGCTCCTGAAATGTCCTCGCCCCGGACCTCGACCTCACCGCCGTGGATCCCGGCCCTGACCAGTATCCCCGACTCCCGCAGTTCGCGCCGGCACTGAATCGCTGCGTCCACCGCCTGCGACGGTGCGTCGAACGTGGCGAGCACCCCATCTCCCGTGCTCTTGACCACCGAGCCCCCGTGTTCGGAGACCACTCGCTTCGATATCCGATCATGGGTGTCGAGAAGTCGGTGCCACTCCTCGTCGCCCTTTGCGAGCGATGCGACGGTGGACCCGACCATATCGGTGAACAGGACCACGGCGAACCTGCGCACGGCAGGGGCGTGCACTTCCTCCTCGGTGATGAACCCGATGTGGGTGTCGGCGATCTCTCGCCAATTGTCGGCGAACCAGTAGAGGTGATCGTCTCCATCCAACTCCACGAGCGTCGCACCGGGAATGATCTCGGCGAGCAGCCGTGCATACCCGATGTGGTGGAGGAGGTTCCCGCGTGTGTGGGTCACCAGTGTCGGAGCACGGACCTGTGTGGCCGTTCCCGTCACATCGATGGCGACGACGCTCTCGATCTGTCGTCGGTACGTGTCCCGGGACCCTGCCAGCCTCTGCAGGCGGGGCATGGCTCGGAGCACATCGGGATACCTCAGGATGCTTGGGGTGAAGCGGCCGAGCGAAGCGGCGACCTCGACGCCGATGGTGTCGACGGTGCCGAGAGCGGCCTCCACCCTCGAAAGAGGATCTTGCTCACTCGCCCCCGGATTGAGTCGGTGTGCCCGGTCTTCGGCTGAGGCGCCGACCCGGGCATTCATCAAGATCAATCGGTCTACCCGCTCCGGGTGATGGGCGGCGAACCCGATCGCTATCTGAGCACCGAAGTCGAAACCGATGAGATTGGCACGCTCGATCCCGGCGTGGTCCATCACGGCCTGGATGTCGAACTCTCGATCCTCGAGTGTCGGAGGCTCGGTGAACCCATCCGACATGCCGGTTCCCCGGTGGTCGAATGTGAGGAACCGGAGATTGGCAGCGAGGCGCTCGAAGAGCCTGTGCAGGTGCTCGAGATCCCAGTTCCCCTCGGCATGACCCCAGTAGGTCGGGACCAGAATCGTCGGTGGGCCGTTTCCCAGGTCCTGATAGGCGATGCGGACGTCGTCGGCCGTGATCACATATCGAACCTCGGGGACCTCCATGGCCGCAATCTACCTGTCTCGGCCGAGGCCGAGCCGATCGCCATGAGCGATGGGCGGCCGGGCGACGCTCCGCCTAGTCGACAGAATCCCGGATCAACGGACAGGTCGAGCAGTGGATCCCGCCTCCATTGAGTTGCATCTTGTCGTAGTCGATCTCGATGATCTCTACTCCGCGGCGTGTCAGAGCCACCCGGGTTGGTTCTGACATCCCCCTCGGCATGATCACACGGCCCGGTCTGACTGCGATCCCGTTGACGATCCAGGAGTTGTCATCCGGCGTCATTTCGACGGTGCGGATGCCGAGTTCCCCGAGGCGTTCGAGGAAGGAGAAGGGCAGACCCCGGGGCCACACCAGAGCCAGGTCCACATCCACCATCAGGAAATGTCCGTCGATGTGGATATCGAAACCACGGAGGTCGATGTCGATCAACTCCACACCCTGGTAGGACAGCACGTCGGCCACCTGCCGGATGGCTTCGTCGTTGACGCGGATGCCGCGTCCCACGACGGCGGTCTTCGGGTTGAGCCAGGCGAAGCTCCCACCTTCGATCATGCCGGTGCCGTTGATCGTGCGAAGGATCGGCATGCCGATCTTGGCGAGCGTCCGGGTGACGGGTAGTTCCTCGCCGTGCCGCATGCGGGGAGCCAGACGTCCCACAATCGCTCCGCCCTTCACGGCGAATGCACTGTCCCGCGTGTAGACGGACTTGAAGCGCCCGCCCTCTACGCCTTCGAGGTAGATCACCTCGACGCCCTCGGAGCGCAGAAGGTCGGCCAGCGCGTCGTGCTGCGACTGCATCTCCGCGAGATCGGGAATGTGCTCGCTCTGCCAATACCACCCCGCCTCCAGATCGCCGAAGGAACCGATGTCCTCGAGGCGCTTGCTGCGATCGATGATGTCGAACTCATTACCGGGACGGTGCATCAGCACGGCACGCAGTTGGCCGACATCGGTGTCGCAGCCCCAGTTCCGCCCCCACACCCGCTCCATTCGATCGGAGTCCTCGAACGCCGGATCCGGCTCGGGACCGAACAACCGCGTGGTGGCGCTGTACATGTCCTTGTTCTTCGGTGCCGTCACGGCAGGCTCCTCGGGATCTCGACGCTCTCTGTGCGATCAACCCTAGATGTGGCCCCTGTGCGTGTAGGCGAAACTCTCACTGGTCGACCGGCGCATCACCGACCGGGACCAATCACAGCTCCGGGGTGGGGATCTCGCTGATCTCCTCGACCGCCGACAGGTACCCATCGAAGGCTCTCTGGGCGGCACCCAAGAGATCGTCGAGAGCCGTCCCATCCCCCAGGGACCGAGCGACGGAATCTTCGTAGACCCCCAGCTGACGCGCCTGCAGCTCATCGGGTATGTCCCGAATCTCCAATCGGGCCGCTTCGAGGCGCTCGAGCTGTCGCTGGACCTCAGGACGGTTCCTGATGGATTCGGGCATCTTCTTGACATTGCGCAGGGCGTCCTCGATCTCCAGCAGGATCTGCGTGAGCCCCAGAGAGCGCAGCATCTCGAGTCGAGCCTGTTCGTTGCGTCGATTGTTCCTGCGGTTGTAGGTCGCGAGGAACGTGATCATGAACACGGGTGCAAATACGAGGCACGCCCACTCGAGGTTGTCGTCCTCCCCGTCGTTGAATCGCCAGGTCAT
Source organism: bacterium (assembly GCA_013202595.1). Lineage (GTDB taxonomy): Bacteria > Actinomycetota > Acidimicrobiia > Spongiisociales > UBA11373 > JABMPV01. The sequence continues at coordinate 5,140 of JABMPV010000327.1, read as the reverse complement.
GTCCCGATCGCCATAGCGAGACAGGCCCCAGGCCATGCCGATCGCTCCGAAGATCTGCCACACCACGAACAACTCGAGCCAGAACGGGAGGGCGGTGAAGCCCCAACCCACGTCGTTGACAGGCGCCTCCACCGCCTCGATCAACGAGGGCAGCCGCCCGTCTTTGATGTCGCGAAGTCGCTCCACCATGTACTGGTTCAGATCCCCGCACTCGTTGCACAACTCCGAATCGAACGGGTCGAACCCGATCTCGCTGGTAATGCCCCGATAGGTACGGGGTGGCGCGGTGTAGGACTCGGTCGTGATGTCCCCGGACGATGGTGCTCCGTCGACGACGGTGGCAAGCCGGTCCGCCAGCAAGGTGTACGCCTCGGTGCCGGGTGGCCTCGGTAGGTCACCTTCGATGATCTGCCACATCTCGTTCAGGTGCACCTGCTGCTCGTATGCCAGTTGCGAACGCTCGAAACCAGAGCCGTCGTTGATGCGTTTGGCGCCCAGCACCCCCGTGAAGAAGGACAAGCCGATGCTGACCGTCACCAGCAGAGATCCGAGGATCTTCCAGTGGCGGTGTCGCAAGGTGCTGTACACGTCTACCTCCCCAGAGGTTCTGGTGCCGGGTCAGTGGCTGCTGTCGTCATCCGATTTGTGATCGACCCGTGACTCACTCCCCGGGCGTCGAAGCCTGCGGGATTATGAATGTCCCACCGAGGCTGTCCGGCAGATGTTGCCCATTGAGCACAGCGATGAGATACACGCAATCGAGTCCCGTGACCTCGGCAGCGTCACATGCCGCCACCTCGATCTGGGCCGCCTGCAGGGACTCTTGATGGGTGAGGTCGTTCACACCGCCCTCGGTGCTCGCGGCCGACAATTCCGCTGCTCTGACGGCCGCTTGCTCGGCGGCAGCGATCTGCGCCTCAGTGATCCGCTGATTGGACAAGCGCTGCTCCAGGAGGAGCGCGTCATCCTTGGCGTCGGCGCTCTCGCTGGCGATCCGCAGCAGTTCTGCTTCATGGTCGCGCGTCTGCTTTGCCTGCTCGATCTCGATCCGATCGGCTTCCTTCTGCGTCGAAAGGGATGTCACCTGTTCCATCAATGACAGGTCACTGGAGTAGATGTCGAGGATCTGGACCCGGATGTCTCGACATTCGTCGGGATTGGCCTGGTTGTGCCCTACGCCGCAGTAGAACCGGCGATCGCTCTCCGCATCGCCGTACTGGATATCGAGACGGTCGGAGAACGTGGCGGTTGCCAGCCGTTCGAATGCGTCCCTGGCCGGCAGCACGATCACCGAGCCGTCCTCCTGGGTGTAGTCGACGTCCGCGTTGAAGGCGAGTTCCGACCACGAGAACTTCTTGGCCAATGCAGTGAAGACGTCCTTCTCGGTCTGCCCGAACTGCTCATTGAGGACGGTCAGCCAGGGCGTGACGACGCGATCGCGAACGTTGAAGCCCATGTCGTAGCGACCCAAGTCGGCATAGCGCCCGCTGCCATCGTCTGAGACATACGTCGCCGGAACGGACGAATTGCGCCCACCATGCGTGTCGAACCAGTTGCACGCCTGCTCCGCGTTGAATACGAAATGGAGCTTGCTCTCGATCCGGAACGGCACATTCTCGCGATCGAGCACCTCGAAGAAGTAGGGCGCCCCGGCATCCCGGGAAGGCAGACCGCTGACCTCATAGAAACGATTCGACAGGGGCATCGTTGGCAACAGGCGGTTGATGAAGCTCTCTATGTAGCCGTCGGTGTTGAAGCCGGCCAGGATCGGACCCCGGATGAGCCCGAGGCCGTCCCGCCCGCCGGCGCCGTACTCGCAGATGACACCGTCATCGGGGATCGCGACATCAAACCTGTTCCCGCGGGCCCGTTCAACCTCACTCGAACACGCAGACGCGACCAGGATCGAGAGCATCACGACGACCAGAACTCGCATGGGCATGCGCTCCATCAGCCCACCTCCTTGTCTCTGAGAGGGCGGAACACGGTCCCGCCGACGGGATTGGAATGATCAAACATGGACGCAATGTCTTGTGCTTGCACCCGACTCACGCCTCTTCGAGGGTCGGTCTGGAGTCGAGAGCAAGCTGCAGCAACCCTCGGACGACTTCAAACGGCTCACCGTCGGCACCAGGCTCGAACCCACCCTCGAAGTCGATTTCGGGTGTCGCAGTGTCGTCCAGAGAGAGGTACATGCTGGTCCGGCCAATCGCTTTGCGGTCGATCGCGATCGTGAATGCGACGGTCGACAGATCGTGATAGGCGGCTTGGCCGTGGGGTCGGAGGCCGAATTCGAGATTCACCTGGCCGAAGCTGCTTCGCCACTCGATCAGTTCCACGCTGAACAGACCCTGACGGTCCTCGAAGTAGTGCAGCATGACGGGGCCGCGCAGACTCGGGGTCTTGTCGCTTCTCAGGAACGCAATCATCTCGTCGACGACGCCTTCGCCGGTGATGATCTCGTAGTCGTTGCTGCGCGGTTCGTGCTCGATGTCACTCAGAATGGTCCCCGTCGACGCGGTCGGCGAACGATACCACTCGCCCCTCTCGGTGTTCATCGTCCCAATGTGCTGTGACGACTCCGTCGCCTCCATTCGGAGCCGGATGGCATGGAGGGCGACCCGGCGTGGGATTCGGAGACACAGGCAAATCCGCACGTCCCAGATCCAGGGAGTTCCTCGCTATCGGACGCCCACAACGGCCCCGCCGTCCCATGTCGAAGGCGAGCCCAGATCCCGAGGCCTCAAACCACACGCGCAAGCGCTCCGGCATTGCCGGAGCGCCAAGGACCGATTCGTCCCAGGAGAAGCCGCAGGCTTCTCCCAAGCAACGGGCGAAGCGAAGTTCCCAGGGTCGGAGAGCCGATGGGCGATGAGCTAGAGCCCGGGTGGCGGCTGAGGCCGTGGGGATCCATTTCACATCGTCGGGGAGGCGACGGTGGAAGACCCAGACCCGTCGTGGCGGATCAAGGAGCGGGGATGCAGCACTAGAGCCCAAGGCCCGTCCTCACCTCACCGGCAACGGATCCATCAGACGTCACCCGCCAATCGGCGAGGACACGCTGCGCGCCGGCAATGTCGTCGATGACAGGCAACTGGAGAGGGCCCCATCCGCCGTCGGGTATCTCCAGGAGGGTGAGGAGTCTTGGTGAGTACCCGTCGGGGCTCTGAGCGGCGTCGGCCCCACGTCGCCCGGCAGCCCACCGCGACGAGCCGCGCCTGGGCCATCTCCACCTCAGGAGCCGCGACAGCCGACTGCCCGGTCGAGAACCGCGTCGCGAACCATTGCAGCCCTTCGATCCTCTGTGTGGGATCGGGCACCATGTCCTCGTAGGTGTCGAGCAGTCGCGCATACAAGTCCCCAACACGGGCGGCGCGGGCCAGAGCCTGAGGGAGCAAGACGATGCTTGCGGCGAACGATCGCGTCACATGAGGAAGGATCGCCCACCCAAAGCGCTCCGGATCGTCGATAGACCCGAGATATCTCAGGTCTGGCTCGCTGCGATCGAGCCGGGCCCCCTGGACAAGGAGCACTGGTCGCCAGAGAGGAAACGGCACCGGACTCATCGCCGCAATCTGCCTCCGGCCATCTGATCCGACTGTGAAACGTGTGGCAACGGCCGACCCCTTCTGGGTCCAAAGCTGGGCTCGACGCGCCGCCTCGAGACAAGACAACACTCCCGCGACAAGGGGTTGCTCGGTGTCGGAAGGTCAACCCGCGCGTTTCGGAGCGGGACCCATTGCTCTGGAGAGGGCCGCTGATGAGTCCGGGAGCGCGGAGCGAGGCCCGTCAGTTACAGGCTGACGGTCGGGTTGACTCCCCAGCCGCTACCCGCCGGAGCACATACTCTCAAACCACGCATTGACGTTGTCCGAGGCTTCTTCGAAGTCCGCCGAGTCGAGGGCTTCGGCCGCCTCTTCCATGGCCTCTGCGACCCCGGGCGCCGCCATACTGGCCGGGTCGCCGAGATCGATGTTGTTGGCGTCCAGGGCCGAGAAGAACAGCCCGAGCCCATCTGCCATGACGACAATGTCATCCTGGATCTCGGACGGGGCGAGCTCGCTCAATCGATCGAATGAATCCGCGATCCCCTCCGGGTCGAAGGTCCCGTCCGATGACAGGCCGCCCGAGAACGCCGACGCCAGCGCAGTAGCGGTTGCAAGACAGTCGTTGGATGACAGCACCCCTGGCAATCCTCCGACATCCCCGAAGTCCCCACCGTCATCGCCGTCATCGGCATCTCCGCTACCGCTGTCACCGGTGGTCGCCACCGGCGCGCCGGTCGTGGCCACGGCAGATTCGGAGTCATCGTCGCCGCAGGCCGAGGCCAGCAGAGAGAAGACAAGCACTACCGAGAGGACGCTGTGGACCTTTCGCATCTATTCCTCCGATGGAAGATGCCTCAGGGTAACCAATGGCTCCGAACTCTGTCGGGTGTTCACTGGCGAGGCGTCGTTGTACCTCGTGCTGCCGGCCAGCCGCCTGGAACTACCGACGAGAGAGACCGACGGGGCATCAACCTCAGACGCACACCTCGCAGGACACGCCCGAAATCACCTCGATGGTGCATCGGTCCCGGTCGCCTCCGCCGTCAGGATGTCGCCGCCGGCATCGCCGTAGATCGTTTCGTCATCGGCGGTCCCCCACGAGGCGGTCGTTGTCGTCACCGCTGTGGATGGTGTCGGTCAAGAGCCGGCCGTTGACCATCTCAGCACCGACAATCAGATTCCGTCACCGCATCAGCTGCCAACCCCATCCCCAGAAGCTTGCGCATCGTGGTACCCACAGGAGAGCCCAGGCCATTGACCTTGGGGGCCATTCGTGTCGCAGTGAGAACTGTGGATGAACTAGACCCCAGACGCGAGGGGAGTTCCGACGTCCGGCAAGGTAGACCCACAACGCGACAGTGCTCCGGCAAAACCGGAGCACCAAGGACCGATTCGTCCCAGGAGAAGCCGCAGGCTTCTCCCAAGCACCGGGCTCCGCCGGTTGCCGGTGTCGGAGAGCCGACGTCTGACGAGGTAGACCCACAACGCGACAGTGCTCCGGCAAGACCGGAGGACCAAGGACCGATTGGTCCCAGGAGAAGCCGCAGGCTTCTCCCAAGCACCGGGCTCCGCCGGTTGCCGGTGTCGGAGAG